>JAAYAV010000363.1 GCA_012719195.1 Anaerolineae bacterium
GGGGGACGCAAGACCAGCTGCTCGTCAGCCCGCGCACCTGGCAGAAGCTTTTCCGGCCCGGATTTGAGCAACTCGTCGGAGCCGCTCGCCGAGAGGGGCTCGACGTCTGGATGCACTCCTGCGGCGCCATCTACGAGATCATCCCCGATCTGGTGGACATCGGCATCGCCGTCCTTCAGTTCGATCAGCCGGAACTGCACGGCATCGACAACCTGGCGCGCGACTTCGGCGGCCGAGTGAACTTCTGGTGCCCGGTGGACATCCAGAAGACCCTCCAGACGCGGGACGCCGAGGTCATTGATGCTGCCGCTCGCGAAATGATCGAGAAGCTCGGCTGCTTCGGCGGCGGCTTCATCGCCGGCTTCTACGGCAGTAACGAGGCCATCGGGCTCGAGCCCTGGGTCCAGGACGTCGCCTGCCAGGCGTTCGTCAAGTACGGTAGTTCGCTCAAGTGCCCTCCGGAGGCTCTGTAATGTTCAGTATCGACACCGCCAAGTACCGCGTCATCGACATCTCCTACCTGGTCGACCCGGACAACTACCCGCCCGACCGCCCCTTCGAGCTGGAACTGGGCTACCTCGCCGACAGGGCCTTCAAGTACGATGTCCGCACGCACAGCCACGTCGGCACCCACATTGAGGCGCCAGCCCACTTCTACGAGGGCGGCCGGGACATCACCTCCTACCCCCTCGATGCCTTCTACGGCCGCGCGGTCCTGCTCGACTTCGCCGATGCGTCAGAGGCCGCTCAGATCTCCCCCAAACTGCTGGACCGCCTCATCGGAGACAAGGTTCAGCCGGGCGACATCATCATCTGCCGCAACAGCGATGCGGCCTCCAAAGCCGCCGGCATCCCCTCCGGCTATCCCACCCTTACGCCCGAGGCGGCGCGCTGGTTCGCCGACAAGGGCATCAAGATGCTGGGCATCGACAACTTCGTCCGGCTGGGCAAGGACATCCCCGATGGACGCGAGTTGCACGACGTGTTAATGAGCCGGGGCGTCACCTTCATCGAGTGGCTTGACAACCTCGACGCCATCAGCCGGCCGGTCTTCTTCTTCATGGCGCTCCCCTTCAAGGTGCGCAAGATGGACAGCTCTTGGTGTCGAGCGATAGTCATTGAGGAACGCTGACCGCGGCACGACCGGACATCGACTGACGCGAAGGGCGTTCGGAGCTCGGCTCCTGGGCGCCCTCCCTCTGGCTGCCCTGCTGTCGGCCTGTTTTCCCTTCCCCTCACGGGAGCCCTTGCCCGTCATCACCGCCGCACCCCCGGCGCCCGGCGCGGCCCCGCCGGAGGCGTCCCCGGCACCGGCGGCCGTTTCCAGCCGCCGACCCGAAGAGGTATGGTTCAGCTTCGCCGAGATGTGGACTCGCGGCGAGTACGAGGCCATGTACGCTCTCCTCACTCCCGCCGCCCGCGACCGGACCGGACCGGATCGGTTCGCCCGCTACTACCGCGAGCTGGGCGAAATGGCGTCTCTCCAGCGCGTCATCGTCGAGGTGACTTCCTCGCTGGTCCGGGAGGACCTGGCTCAGATCGGGTACCGCTCCCTACTGGTGACCGGCTCCTTCGGCACTATCACGCAGGACCACGCGCTCACCATGGAGCGCCACCAGAACGACTGGCTGGTCGATTGGCACCCCGGCCTCGTGCTTAGCGAGCTCTCCGACGGCGACAGCCTCGACCTGGAGAAGACCGACAACCTCCGCGGAGCCATCTACGACCGGGAAGGTAGCCCGCTAGCCGTGCTCGGCTCCCGGGTGGTTGTTGGCGTGGTTCCCGGCGAGATCGAGGACGAGGCCACCCTCCTGAGCGTCCTGGCCGAGGTTCTGGGCGATGAGCCCCAGTCCATCAAGGACGCCTACGTCAAGGCTCTGCGGCCGGACTGGTTCATGCCTGTGGGCGAGTTATCCAGCGAGCAGGTGCAGGAGCACTACGCCCGCCTCAGCACCCTCGGCGGCGTCCTCCTCCGCGAGCGCGCCGTCCGCTATTACCCCGAGGGCGCGACCACCTCGCACCTCACCGGCTACGTGGGCGTCATCTCGGAGAGCCAGCTCGGGACCATGCGAGCGGAAGGTTATGTCGAGGACGACGTAGTCGGCCAGACGGGCCTGGAGCAGTCGTTTGAGGCGGAGCTGGCCGGGCAGCGCGGCGCCCGCCTGCTCGTCCGCTCCTCCAGCCGTGAGGTGCGCGCCGTCGTCGCCGAGAAGACTGCCGTGCCCAGCCAGAACCTCTACACGACCATCGACCTGGACCTGCAGCGAGCGGCCATGCGCGCCCTCGAGGGAGTCCGCGGTGCCGTGGTCGCCCTCGACCCGCGCAACGGTCAGGTGCTGGCCGTGGCGGCCAACCCTACCTTCGATGCCAATGCCATGGTCCAGGGCCTATCCGGGTCGGCCTGGGCCGAGCTGCTGGCAGACGAGGGCCGCCCGCTTGTCAACCGCGCCACTCAGTCCGAGCTGCCGCCCGGCTCTGTGTTCAAAGTCGTGACCGAATCGGCGGCGCTGGATGCCGGAGTGGTGAACCCCGACAGCACCTTCTTCTGCCCCGGGTCCTGGTCGGGGCTGGGTGAGAGCTGGACCGTGAAGTGCTGGCTCCCCTCCGGGCACGGCACCCTCACCCTCGAGGAAGGCCTCGTGCACTCCTGCAACACCGTCTTCGCCGAGGTGGGCAGCCGGCTTGACGGCCACGACCGCGATGCCCTGCCCCGCTGGGCGCGCGAATACGGCTTCGGGGCCTCGCCTGGCCTTCGCGGTCTGCCCGCCTCCACCGGGCTGGTGCCCGACACCGCCTGGCGCAGCCGAACGTTGGGGCAGGCCTGGTTCCCCGGCGACACCGTCAACATGGCCATCGGCCAGGGCGCCCTGCTGGTCACCCCGCTCCAGGTCGCTGGGATGATCGCCGCTGTGGCCGCCCAGGGCAGGCGCTACCGCCCCTACCTGGCCTTGAGCTTCGGCCCGCCCGGGAACCCGTCCTCCACTGCCACCGAGCCCGAATTGGTCGGCGAGCTCCCCCTCGCCGAGTACCACCTATCCAGTATCCGGCAGAGCCTGGTGGATGGATGTATGAGCTACGGCGGGACCGCCTATGCCAGCCTCGGCAGTCTTCCCGTGCCGGTGGCAGGCAAGACGGGCACCGCGGAGAACCCTGGCGCCGCTCCGCACGCCTGGTTCGCCGGCTACGCGCCCGCCGATGACCCCGTCATCGCAGTGGCGGTGGTGGTGGAGTACGGTGGACAGGGCTCTTTGGTTGCCGCTCCCCTCTTCCGCCAAGTCATCGAGACCTACCTGGAGCTGGCATGATGACTGGCACCGGCGCAAACGGATTCCTGACCCGCGAACAGTGGGAGGAGCAGGAACGCCAGTGGCTGGCTCCTTGGGCCATGAGGAGCGCCGACTCTCGCGGACGGGAGTATCCCGACCCCGAGCGACCGTACCGGTCGGCCTTCCAGCGCGATCGCGACCGGGTGGTGCACACCACTGCCTTCCGCCGGCTCGAGTACAAGACTCAGGTATTCGTCACTTACGAGGGCGACTACTACCGCACTCGCCTCACCCACACCATCGAAGTGGCACAGATCGCCCGCACCATCGCCCGGGCGCTCCGCGCCAACGAGGACCTGGTCGAGGCCATCGCCATGGCCCACGACCTGGGTCACACTCCGTTCGGCCACACTGGTGAGGCCACCCTGCATGAACTCATGAGGGATCACGACGGCTTCGACCACAACCATCAGACGCTGCGAATCGTCACCCTACTAGAGCGGCGCTACCCCGACTTCCCCGGGCTCAACCTCACCTGGGAGGTTCGCGAGGGCATCATCAAGCACATGACGGAGTACGACCGCGGCCTCTCTGCCGCCGAGTACGAGCCCGACCGCGCCCCTACCCTCGAGGGCCAGATCGTCAACGCTGCCGACGAGATCGCTTACTCCACCCACGACCTGGATGACGGACTGCGAGTCGGTTACATCAAGCCGGAAGCCTTGCAGCCTCTCGCCGTCTGGAACACCGCCCTGCAGAACGCCGGAATCCACGACCAGGCCCTCGGCGAAGTAGATCGCCACCGCGCCATCCGCCGCCTGATCGACCTCGAAGTCACCGACGTGATCCGCCACACCGTCGAGCGCCTCCGCGAGGCCGGCCCCCAGAGCAGCGAGGAAGTCCGCGCTCTCGGCGCCACCGTCGTCGGCCACTCTCCACATCTGGCAGCCCTCAACCGCGAGCTGAAGGACTTCCTTTTCCACCGCCTCTACCGCGACTGGCGCGTCCAGCGCATGGCCAACAAGGCGCGGCGCTTCGTCAGCCTGCTCTTCCAGACGTACATCGACGACCCCCGCCAGCTACCGGACGTGGTACGCGAAGCCATGGACCGCGACGGCACTTACCGAGCGGTGGCGGACCACATCGCCGGAATGACTGACCGCTTCGCCCTGGAGGAGTACCGCAAGCTCTTCGACCCCATGGTGAACCCGTAGTGGCCGGTTCGACGCCCAATCGGCGTGTCAGTCTCATCGCGACGGTGCGCAACGAGGAGCGGAGTCTGCCCACACTGCTAGCCAGCCTGGCCCAGCAGACCCGCCTGCCGGACGAAGTGGTGGTCGTAGACGGGGGATCCACCGACGGCACCGTGGCCCTTCTGCGATCCTGGGGCAGACTCCAGCCCTTTCCGGTGCAGGTGCTGGAGGAGCCGGGGGCCAACATCGCTCGTGGGCGCAACCTCGCCATCGCCGCCTGCGCTCATGAGCGCATCGCCGTCACCGACGCCGGCGTTGAGCTCGACCGGCGCTGGCTGGAGAAGCTCACCGAGAGATTCGACCGGCCCACCCCGGCGCAGTTTGTGGCCGGCGTCTTCCGCGGGCGGGCGGAGACGATCTTCCAGGCGGCCATGAGCGCCACCACCCTCCCCCTTCCGGAGGAGCTGGTTGAGGGGCGTTTCCTGCCCTCCAGCCGCTCGGTGGCCTTCACCAAGTCCGCCTGGCGGCGGGTCGGCGGTTACCCCGAGTGGGCCGCCTATTGCGAGGACCTCCTCTTCGACTTGGCCCAAGTTGCCGGCGGTAATAGCCCGGCCCTGGCGCGAGACGCCGTGGTGCACTTCGCCCCCCGGGGCTCGTTGCCGGCCTACTGGCGCCAGTACCGCAACTACGCCATGGGCGACGGACAGACCGGCCTGCTCCTGCGCCGCCACCTCATTCGCTATGCCACCTACCTGGTTCTGATGCCGGCCCTGCTCTGGCTGGCCGCCAACCGCAGCCGCTGGTGGCTTGTGGGCTTCCCGCTCGGCGCGGCCGTCTACCTCGGGCCATCTTGGCGGCGCCTGCCCGCCCTCACGCCGGCCTGGCCCCTCCGGCAGCGTCTCCGCGCCGCACTATGGGTTCCTCTGCTGCGGGTGTGGGGCGACCTGGCCAAGATGCTAGGCTACCCGCGGGGCTGGCGGCACGGCTGGCGCCACCGCGCTCTGAACCGGCTCTACAAGCAGGGATTCCTGGGCACTACACACTCAGACCCAACCACCGAGGAGTGAAGAAGGTGAGAGGACAGCACACCTGGACCGAGATACTTAGTCAGCCGGAAGTGTGGGAGACGGCTCTGGACCGCGTCATCCCGGCCGCCAAGGACATGCTCGCCCGCTGGCCCATCAAGGAGTACCAGCGGCTGCTGTTTGTGGGCTGCGGCTCCACCCACTACCTCTCTCTCACCTCCGCCTCCCTGGCCCGCGGTATCGCCGGGGCCAGTGCGCGGGGCCTACCTTCATCCGAGCTCTTCCTCTTCCCGCGTTATACTATGCCCGCCTCCGGCGCTCAGAGCATGCTGTGGGCGGTGTCGCGCTCCGGTGAGACTTCCGAGACGCTGCGGGCACTGCACGCCTTCCGGGAGCACTTCGAGGGCCCGGCTCTCACCGTCGGCAACTACCCCAATAGCACGTTGGTATGCGAATGCGATGCGGCTCTACTCGTCCCTGAGGGCCAGGAGAAGAGCGTCGCCCAGACGCGCTCCTTCAGCAGCATGCTCCTCAGCCTTCAGGTCTACCTGGGTCTATCGGCTGGCGACCAGGCCTATGTGGAGTCGCTCCGCGTCCTACCCTCGGTGGCGGCCACCGTGCTGGGCCGGGAGAGCGGGCGCCTGCAGGAGTTGGGTGCCGACGCCACCTTCGACACCGTCATCTTCCTCGGATCAGGGCCCCTCTATGGCGTGGCCTGCGAGGGCATGCTCAAGATGAAGGAGATGTCGCTCTCCCACTCCGAGGCCTACCACTTCATGGAGTTCCGCCACGGGCCCAAGTCCATCGTCAACGAACGCACCCTCATCGCCGCCCTCCTCTCCGACACTGCCGCGGAGTACGAACTCAAGGTGCTTGAGGAGATGCGCGCCCTGGGAGCCACCGTCATCCTTATCTGTGACCGCGACCCTGGCGACTCCCGCTGGTCCGATGTGCTGATCCCGCTGGAGTCCGGCCTGCCGGAGACGGCCCGGGCCCCTCTCTGCTTGGTCCCGCTACAACTCCTCGCCTACGGCCGGTCCATCGCCCGCGGCCTGGATCCGGACCAGCCGGCCAACCTCAGCTCGGTAATCATCCTCTGATGGAGCGCGCTTTGATAGACTTCCACACTCACCCTCTGCTGGTCCAGGAGATGGTCGCCGGCAACGATGAACTCCTCCATGCCCAGAAGAAGGTCTTCGACATCCAGAACCGCCTGCAGCCGCTGGAGACGTTCCACCTGGAACTCGACGTTTCCGGCCTGCAGCGGGCGGTCGTCCTGCCGCTAGATGCGCGCACAGCCAAGGGATCACAGATCTTCAGCAACGAGCAGATCGCCGAGCTATGCCGGCTGAGTGACCGCTTCGTCGGCTTCGCCAGCGTGGACCCGCACCGGCCGGATGCGGCTGAGCAACTGGAGCGCGACGTGACCCGCCTGGGGCTGCGCGGTCTCAAGCTGTCCCCCAGTCTGCAGGAGTTCGCCGCCAATGACCGCGACAAAGCCTACCCGGTGTACGAGGCGGCTCAGTCACTTCGCATACCGCTGCTGATTCACGCCGGCATGACCTGGGCGCCGCGCTCCAAGTCCGCCAACCCGATGGACCTGGAGGACGTCGCCTTCGACTTCCCCGACCTCAAGATCGTAATCGCTCACTTCGGCTGGCCCTGGGTGCAGGAGACGGCGATGCTCTGCCTCAAGTACGACAACGTCTTCGCCGACACCTCCTGCCTCTACCACGACGCCCCCTGGGAGTTCATGCGCCACGTCTTCACCGAGCGACTGCCGCTCACCCTGCTCGAACGCAGCCTGCGCCACAAGGTGGTGTTCGGCTCCGACTATCCCCGGGTGGAGATCAAGAACATGGTACGGGCAGTGAAGGAGCTCGGGCTGTCCGATCAGGCCCAGGAGATGATCTTCAGCAAGAACGCCCGCCACCTGCTGGGCGAGGCGGAGGCGACCTACAAATGATCATCCGGACGCTTACGCTCACGGTGCAGAGCCGGCGCGAACAGGAACTTATTGACGTCACGCCCGAGATAGAGCGCGTCATCGCCGAGTCCGGTGTTCAGGAGGGGCTGGTCAACATCCTCACCATGCACACCTCCTCGGGCATCATCGTTACCGAGGGGCTGCCCTGCCTGGAGGAGGACGTGGTGAACCACCTCAGCCGCCTCTGTCCCTCGGAGGGCGACTACCTGCACCGGCGATACCTGAAGATTGACGGACGCATCGGCTTCAACGCCGACGCCCACCTCAAGAGCGTGCTCGGGGGAATCAGCGCCACGTTCCCGATCACGGCGGGGAAGATGCTCAAGGGCGGCCGCCAGACCATCTACTTCGCCGAGTACGACGGCCCGCTCAGTCGCGAGTACGTGGTGCAGGTGCTGGGGGAGTGAAGGATCGGGGCTGAAGCAGCCGGGGCGGGCCTATCCTGGTTCCGCCCCGCACGCTATCGTCGGGGTCTACCTCGCCACCAAGGGCAGGAGCACCTGCCTCGCCCCGCCTTCATGATGCAGGGCCACCGAATAGAACACAGGAGTGTTCGCCACCCGGTCGTACACGGCCGGGTCGTCGCCTACCTCGCCACAGGTGACATCAGCGGGGCCACTCACCGGCCAGGCCCACATATTGACCCGATACTGAATGTACCGGCTCTTTGGCCGCTCGCGGCCATCGGCGCCCACAATCATCTGCCCCGGCGTGTCGTAACCCTGTAGGGGCGCACCTTCCTCGGAGACGCCGACGCTCTGGTAGGGAAAGTCCTTCGGCATCCATTGCCCCATCGCTTCGGGATCATCGCCGACGCGTGTCTGCAGCGTCAGGTAGGTGCCGGAGGGTGTCGCCGCGTGCCACTCGATTCGGTCCCAGATCACCCCCCCCTCTCCCATGTCGTATATCGGGGAGAGATAGCTGCCCGCAGCGTAACGACAGGTCTTGCCGACACTGAGTTGGTCCGAGCGGCGGGGATCGGGGTAGAAATCGTAGTCGGCGAAGTAGGTCAGGTTGGAGCGAGTGAAGTAGACATCACGCTCGCATCCGCCGGCCCGGTTGTCGTCCCAGCCCACGTAGACGAACCCCTGGTGCTTCCACACCTCCAGTTCGGGGTAGTCGTACGTGCGAACCACATTGGCGGCGAGAGACGGACGGACCTGATAGGCCGCCGGAGGGTCGCCCTCGCGGTAGCGCAGGTAGGTCGATCCCTCCAGGTTGGTGGCATGGGCGCCGCTGTTGACCGGAATTACGCCGCCCCGCCACAGCGTCGAAAGCGAAGCGCCGCCGTCGCCGCGCACGGTCAGGTAGACTTTCGAGCTATCGGGGCCCTGGCTGCCCCACTCCGACCACGCGATGAAGGCATCATGGCGCGCCCGCCCATCGAGGAAATGCTCCCCCGCATAGGTGCTGCACGCGATTGAGGGGTACTCCTGCCAGCTAACGCCGGCTGCTAAGCCACCGGCTCTCTCGTTGACGCCCCCGGCCAGGCTGAGGGTGACGGATTCGATGGCCGTCGCCTCCATACGCGCCAGGTAGATGCTCGGCTTCGCCGCACCGATGTCCTCATCCTCGGCGCGAAAGTCCTGCCAGGCGCTGTAAAACGCCGCCACCGGCACCTGCACGAACGCCTTGGCGCCCGGAGTCGGACAGACGCCGTCCCGGTCCTCCAACTCCTGCTGCCGCCACATCTGCGCCACGCCCACCACCGGCTGCTTCTGATCGGCTCCGTTCTGGTACGGGTCATCATTAACCCGATGGTCTACGGCGAACGTCTGCGCCTGGTCGATGGAGTAGCTAACGAACACGTCCCAGTCCCCGGCGCGGTCGTCCTCCCACACCACCACAATCGGGTCAGTGTAGATGAACCCGAGCTCGAAGACAGGGGAGCCTTCCGGGCAGTCCACCGTCGTCCAGTCCTGCAGGACCTCCGTTCGGCCCGCCGCTACCCTCGGGTTCCGTTGGTTCGTCCGCTGGGGGTCGTCGCTTACCCTCCGCGGCGTAGACATCCAGCCGGCAGACGTGTGGGCTCGCAGCCAGATGTCCGTGTTGCCCGCGCGATCGTCCTGCCAGACTACGTAGAAGTTGCCCTCCGGTCCGGCAGCCACGTCGCCATTGAGGCTGTTGACGTCGTTGGCGGTGCTGACCAGCAGGTTGCCGCCCTGTGGTACCAGCCCTGTCTCCACAAGCTCGAACCACTGTCCCATGATCCGGTACTTGCCGGAGGGATTGGTGGCGTCCGTGCGGCTATCCTGCCACACCACCAGCAGCCGGTCCTCCGTGGGGCTGATGGCGACGGCTGGTCGGCGCTGGTCTCCCGTGTTCAGTTCGTCGTCATTCACCCTGACGGGCGAGCTCAGCCAGGTGGTACCCTGGTCGGTCGACCAGGACAGATAGATGTCCCAGTTGGTGAGCTGGCTATTGCGCCGATCTTGCCACACGGCTACCACCAGATCACCCTTGGCCACCAACCGGGGCCACTCCTGCGGACCGTCCTGCCCGGCGCCGCTCAAGCGCCGGTCGAGTTCGTGGAGGTTGTAGTCCGGGCTCAGGGGGTCGTCCAAGCCCCAAGCATCCGGTGGCTCCTCGAAGTACCCCAGGGTGAGGTATGCATCTCCCAGCGTCAGCGAGGCGTCGCTCGCCTCCGCCAGCGACTCGTCCCCCACGAGCGCCAGACTGGACGCGGGGCCGCGACTGAA
>JAAYAV010000364.1 GCA_012719195.1 Anaerolineae bacterium
AGATGGCCGGTTCCGCGCGCCGTTTTGTGACCGATTACTGACGAAACCGCTACCGACAGCTGATTCCTTTGGAGGCATGGATGGCCGCCTACCGCACCGAGCAGATTCGAAACGTGGTCCTGTTGGGGCACGGCAGCTCCGGCAAGACCTCACTGGTGGAGGCCATGGCGTTCCGCGCCGGCGTCACCAACCGCCTGGGACGAGTCGAAGACGGGAACACCGTCGCCGACTTCGACGAGGAGGAGATCCGCCGAAGCATCTCCGTGAGCGTGGCGGTCGTTCCCTGTCCCTGGAAGGACACCAAGATCAACGTCCTTGACACCCCTGGCTACCTCGAGTTCGTCGGCGAGGTGCTCAGCGGGATGCGGGTAGCCGAGACGGCTCTGTTCGTGCTGGACGGCGCTGCCGGAGTTGAGGTCGGGACGGAACTACTGTGGCGTCAGGCGGACGAGCGTTCGCTGCCGCGCCTGGTCGTGATCAACAAGATGGATCGCGAGAACGCCTCCTTCGAGACCTCCCTGGCCTCGCTCCAGGAGGCATTCGGGGCCCGCTTCGTCCCCATCCAGCTCCCCATCGGCCGCGAGTCTTCCTTCACCGGAGTGGTGGACCTGCTGCAGAACCAGGCTTACATCGGCACCGAAGGCCAAGGTGCGCCCGTTCCTGAGTCGATGCAGGAAGCGGTCGAAGAGGCACGTCTGCAGCTCATTGAGGCAGCAGCCGAGGGCGACGACGAACTCCTGATGAAATATCTCGACGGCGAGACCCTCACGCCGGAGGAGATCATGCACGGCCTCCGCGCCGCGGTGAAGGCCGGCACGGCCGTCCCGGTACTCGCCTCCGCCGCCGGCGCCAACCTAGGCGTGGGGCCCATCCTGGATGCCCTCCTGGAGTTGGCCGTTTCCCCGGCCGACACCGGACCGGCCGAGGCGATCGACCCAACCACCGAAGAGACTGTTGAGCTCACCGCCGATGCTGACGGCCCGCTGGCCGCGCTCGTCTTCAAGACGACGGCGGACCCCTACGTTGGGAAGCTCACCTACGTCCGCGTCTACTCCGGCACTTTCGCCTCCGACAGCCGACCCGTCAACGCTCGCACCGGACACGAGGAGCGCGTGGGGCAGCTCTTCTTCCTAACCGGGCGCGAGCAGACCCCGGCCCCGGCCTTGATAGCGGGTGATATCGGCTCGGTGTCGAAACTCGCCGAGGTTCACACGGGCGACACTCTCTGCGACCGAGGCAAGCCCTTGATCCTGCCCGGCATGGACAACCCCAAGCCGCTGTACTCGGTGGCCGTCAACGCCAAGTCCCAGGCCGACTTCGACAAGATGAGCGGCTCCATGACCCGCCTGGTCGAAGAGGACCCCACCCTGCACCTGGAGCGCGAGCCGAGCACGGGCGAGCTCATCCTCTCCGGCATGGGCGAGTCGCACCTGGACGTCGCCATCCGACACCTGCGCCAGAAGTTCGGCGTCGAGGTCGTCACCAACACTCCGCGGGTGCCCTATCGCGAGACGGTCACCAAGACGGCTCAGGCGCAGGGCCGCTTCAAGAAGCAGACGGGTGGCCGCGGGCAGTTCGGCGATGTGTGGCTGCGGATCGAGGCCCAGGAGCGGGGCGGCGGCTTCGAGTTCCTTGACGAGGTCTTCGGTGGCTCGGTGCCGCGCAACTTCATCCCGTCGGTGGAGAAGGGTGTCGTCGAGGCGCTGGAGCAGGGCTTCCTGGCCGGCTACCCCGTGGTTGATGTGAAGGTGGCCCTCTACGATGGCTCCTACCACCCGGTGGACTCCTCCGATATGGCGTTCAAGCTGGCGGCCCAGCTGGGCTTCCGGAAGGCCGCCGAGGCCGCCGGGCCGATCCTCCTCGAGCCCATCAACCGGGTTGAGGTCACCGTGCCGGAGCAGTACATGGGCGACGTCCTGGGTGATCTGAACAGCAAGCGCGGCCGCGTGCTGGGCATGGAGCAGGTGCGGGGCAACAGCGTCGTCAGCGCCCTCGTGCCGCAGGCGGAGATGCGTCGCTACGC
>JAAYAV010000365.1 GCA_012719195.1 Anaerolineae bacterium
CGAGGCCGCCGTCGAGGAGTCGCTGGAAGTGGAACCGGGGATAGTCGTGGATTTCGACGCCGCGGGGCGCCTGGTAGGCATTGAGGTTCTTACCCTTAGCGGGCGAACCGACACCGCCTCGCTGCAGACGTTCCACCGAGAGACTACCCAGGCAGCGCCGATCCTTCGCGCCACCTTCTGAGCAGACGCCCAGGAAGCGAGCGCTCCTGGGCGTCTGTTGTACGCTTGGGCGGGGCACGCCGCGGGCGCGCCGTTCCTTCCCGGCCAGAGGCTAGAGCAGTTCCTTCCGCGCCCGGTCCACGATGCGGCGCAGTTCCGCCAGCATCGCCGGGTCCTTCTCCGGCTTCACGTACCGCGCCAGCATCTCCTGGATCTTAGCGCGCGCTTTCTGCAATGCCTCTTCCTCGGACTGGCAGCCACGGTAGCCGCTGCGATCGGTGAAGGGCGGGATCCAGGTAGTGGCGCGATAGTGACGCAGGGTGTGCTCCGAACCCAGGTAGTTCGTCTCCAGGCCGTAGCCCACCTCGTGGATAGTGTCGAGCGCGATGGTCTCGTCGTCCACCACGACTTCCTGTGTCAGGCTCTCCAGCCCGGTGGTCATCTCCCAATCCAGGAGCAGTTGTACCAGGCTGATGGCTCGTCCCTGCTCCACCATACCCTGGCCCACGCCGGGGTGAGCGCCCGTGTAGGCGGCGATCTGTAGGGCCTTGTAGGCCTTCTCGAGGGTAGCGTAGAGGCCCACCGCCTTGGCGCTGGAGTACTCGCCCCCGCCGACGTGTATCGCCAGACCACACCACCGGCGCAGGAACTCATTGAGAGCGAAAGCGCGCAGCATGGCGTCCGGGGCGCTGAAGCTGGCATCCCCGCCGCGCATGTCCAGCGTGGCCGCCCAGAGGCTGCCGCCCAGGGCTACGTCCGGGTTGAGGGCGCGCCCCGTGATCCAGGTGGCTATGTACTCCGCCGCGCTGACGGCCACGAAGCCGGCCACCGTGATCGGTGTGGTGGCGCCGGCGACCTGCATCCCCGTCAGGCCGATGCTGTGGCCCATCCTGGCCGCGATCACGAAGCGGTCGGCCACGTCCCTGTCGAAACGCAGGGGATGCGAGAAGCAGATGGCGCCCAGGGCGAACCAGTTCTCGATTCCCATGACGTTGCCCATCTCGATGGCGTAGGGAACCTGGCGAGCGTTCCAGGTGAAGGGCGCCCCCGGAATGGGTGCGTATTCGGCCAGGATCAGGCCCGCCTCGAGCGGCTCCACCAGTGGGGGAACGTCCTGCAGTAGGAGAGAGTGACCCACGGCATGCTCGGGGTGGAGCACGGACCCAAACTTCGTCAGGCGGATCAGGTCCTCACGGGTGCCGGCCCGGCGCTCTCCGGTATCATCGTCGAGATACAGCTGGGCCACCTGGGTGCCCAGCCCCGGCCGACCGGGTGCCTTGAGCGGCGGTCCGCCCACGTCCTTGCCGCCGTACTCGGCCCGGGTGCCGGCCACGAACTCCGCCACCAGGCGCGCCGGGAATCGCACTTCCTGGCGCTCCCGGTCCACCTCTGCTCCCCAGGCCTCGAGGGCGTCCATCATCTCGCCGTTCTGACAGAGAACGCCGGTCCGCTCCAGAATGGCCGTCACTGCGTCGGCCAGCTTGGCCACGTCCGAGTCGCTCAATAGGGCGTGCTGGAACATCTAGTCCTCCCACTGGGTCGTATGGGCTGCCGGTACGGCCACAGTGCCTGTGCTCGACCGCGCCCGGAACGTCACTATAACGGCCGGGAGCGGTCCTTACCAGAGCAGATCGGCCTCCGGCCCATGACCGGCCCTCGGCTTCCTGCTACACTACCGCCACGACCGCGTGCCCCGGAGGCCGCCAGTGCGCCCTACCATCGTCTCCCTCATGCGCGACGAGATGTACGACCTGGTCTTTGGCCAGGCGGCCGAGCGCAAGCTCACCGGTTTCGCCGCTTTCCGCCGCTACCGTGGCGCCGCCGACGCCGACGAGGACGCCCTCATCGGCCTCCTTCAGGGCGCCGACGCCGCCATCACCTGCTGGGGCGTCAAGCTCACCGACCGCGTCGTTCAGGCCACCGACCTGAAGGTCATCGGGCACGCCGCCGGCTCGGTCAAGGGCTTCCCGCCCGCCGTCTGGGAGCGCGGCATCGCCGTCACCCATGCCGCTCCCGTCATCGCCGTCGCCGTGGGGGAGATGGCCCTCGCCCTCACCCTCGCCTGCCTGCGCCACTTCCCGGCTCACCAAGATGCCTTTCGCCACCAGGGCCTTCGCGGCGATCCCTCCATCCAGCCCCGCCTGCTGGCCAACCGCAGCCTGCACGAGTTGCGCGTCGGCATCGTGGGCGCCTCCGCCACCGGCCGCGAGTTCGTCAAGCTGCTGCGGGCCTTCGGCGACGTCGAGGTCTGGATCAGCGACCCCTACCTGTCCGCCGAGGACGCGGACCACCTGGGCGTCCGCAAGGTGGAACTGCCGGACCTGCTCTCCCAGTGCGACGTGGTCTCCCTGCACTGCCCGTCCCTGCCCGAGACGCGCCACCTCATCAGCGCCGAGACGGCCGCCCTCCTCAAGGACGGCACCGTCCTCATCAACACCGCCCGCGGCGCTCTGGTGGACTACGACGCTCTCCTGCCGCACCTGCAGTCCGGCCGCCTCTCTGCCGGGTTGGACGTGTACCTGGAGACCTTGGCCGACGAGGAGATCCCCGCCAGCGCCTACCGCGAACTCGACAACGTGGTCATCACCCCGGGCATCGCCGGGCCAGTGGGCACGATCACCAAGCGCATGAGCCTCTACATCGCCGAGGAGCTGGAGCGCTTCTTCCGTGGCGAGCCCCTGCGCAAGCCCGTTACCGGCGACATGCTCGCCCACATCGCCTAGCAGAGGAGTCGTCGTGGCCCGCGCCCCCTTCCAGGTCCTGGTGTTCCCCTTCCGCTTCGAGGACGGCGAGCCCCGCTACGCTGTCTTTCGCCGCTCTGACGCCGGCTTCTGGCAGGCCATCGCCGGTGGCGGCGAGGACCGGGAGAC
>JAAYAV010000366.1 GCA_012719195.1 Anaerolineae bacterium
CGCGAGAGGACCTGCCGGCGCGTTCCTGGGGAGAACAACCGCGGGATACTCAGCCCGCCCATTATGGCCAGTAGGCCACCGAACACGTTTGGGTCGACGGAGGTGCCGATGGCGCGCAATGCCAGGGCCGGGTTGTCCTCGACGTAGCGGAGCACGGCGCCACCCGGATAGCCCAGCAGGGTCAGCTTGTTCAGGAAGCTCTCGGACAGCCAGTTCGGCAGGAAGTAGAGGGCGATGCCGACGAAGGCGGCGGCGGCGCCCAGCGTCACCAGCACCTTGTAGGTCTGGCGCACCAGCCGCCCCTCAAGGACGTTGAGGGCAATGAAGAAGAACCCCAGCGCCAGCAGCAGGTCGGCGAAGCGACGGATCGAGGTGACGCTCGGCCGCGCGTGCGCGATGCCCATGACGAACGACGCCACCATCAACCCCAGGAACAGCAGCAGCCCCACTCCCACAGGCGACAGCTCGAAACGAGTGCGGTTGCTGTGAATGCCCCGCACCAGTACCAGCGCGATCGCGCCCACCAGCATCACTTCCAGGAAGGTGGGTGTGACGCCGATGTCCACCGGAAGAGTGGCGAAGGGCAACAAGGTGATCACCGCCAGAGCGCCCCAAAGGAAGTAGCGGACGTCGAGGAGCGTCACCACCGCCACCGGCATGGCGACCACGACCACCAGCGCCAGGGGCGGCCCCAACAGGACGACCAGGGCTCCGGCAAGGACCGCACCGAAGAGGGACAGGAACAGCACATTGCGGTTCCTGCCGCCCCGGCGCAGTAGTGCGCTCGCCCATGGGTTGATCGCTACCGTCGGCTGCATTCACCACCTACCTGGCCTAACCAGGCCATTCTACCACTGAACCGACTCAAGGGTGACTTCCGCCGGCCGGAGGCGCTCCGCTGCTCAGCGACTCTGGGCAACCTGCCGGTAGACCCGTAGCGTATCCCGGGCTATGTGTGGCCACTCGAACTGGCGCGACAGCCGCTGGGCCGCCTCGCCCAGTCGTCGCCGCTCCTCGGGTTGCCCGGCCAAGTCCACCAACGCCTTGGCCAGCGCAGCTACGTCCCCCGGCGCCACCAGCCGCACGCTCTCCCCCTCACTCAATCCGGCGACGGGTACGGCCGGAGTAGTGGTCACCACCGGCATCCCGTGCGCCAGGGCAGCCATCAGGCTGCCTCGCCGGTACGACGCCCCATCCAGGAACGGAAGGGCGCAGATGTCGGCGGCGGCAAAGGCGGCGGACACGCCTGCCTGGTCCAGGTAGCCGGTGCGGTACAGACAGGTGCCCAGTCCGAGCGCCTCCGCCTCGGCGAATACCCGCGCCGCATAGGCGGCATTGGTGGGATCGGATGCGCCCACGTCACCCCCGATGAACAGCAGTCGCAGATCCACGCCCTGCCGGCGACCTTCCGCTACCGCCCGCACCAACTCCATTCCGCCCTTGCTGGCATTGAGGAAGGCGAAGTAGCCCACCACCACCGCCTCATCGGGGAACTCGTAACGGGCCCGCATGCTCCTGCGCTCCTCCGGGCCGACCGGCACCGGGTCCACGTTACTGCCGATGCGCACCAGGTGCAGGCGTGCTTGGGGCGAGTCGGCGCGGGCGGAGGCCACGTCCTCTTCGTTAGTCACGATGGCGGCGGCACTGCCCCGCATTAAGGCCCGCACCGCCCAACGACGCACTGGTCCCGCCTTGGGGAAGAGGTAAGGAACGCGCAGATCGTGGAAGGTGGTCACCAGAGGAACCCGCCCACAGGCCCAGGGGAGCAGGTGGATGGGAACCCTCATGCCGTAGGCAGCCGCCTGGTACTGCAGGTTGACCACGTCGTAGCCCTGCGCCAGCCGCCTCACCCGCAGCACGTCTGCCGGGCCCCAACCCCCCGCCTCGGCGCGCACCTCGAATGTCCAAGCCGGATCCACCGGAGTCGCTTCCCGCGGCGCCAACACCGTGACGCGACATCCCTCGTTCACGAGGGCGCCGGCGAGACAACGCGTGAAGTCGCCCAGCCCTCCCTGTTGGGGAGGGTACTCGCCCGCCACCAGGAGCACCCTCATGGCAACCGCCGCAGGCCTGAGTCCAGCACCCGGCGGTAGGAGCGCAGCCGCTCCCGGCGCAACTGAGGCTTGTGGCCCAGGGCCAGTTTGGCCGCCTCCACCGCCACCTCCCAGCGGTAGGTGGCCAGCAAATACCGGCGCAGACACTCGGACCGGAGCCGTCCGATGTGCTTGGCGGCATAGAGCACTTTGGATCGATTGAAGCGAATCAGCGTACCCGTCGTCGCCTGCTCGCTGCTCGCACCATGGTGATGGATCACCACGGCGGCCGGCTCGAACACCACCGCCCAGCCAAGTGCCTGCAAGCGGCGGCAGAGGTCCACTTCTTCGGAGTACATGAAGTAGGTCTCGTCCAGTCCGCCTGCCTCGAGCAGCGCCTGCCGTCGCACCAAGAACGCCGCCCCCCACACCCAGTCGACTGCCTGGACGTGGGCGTCGGAGCGGTCCTCGAGTTGATAGCGGCGGACGACGCGCGACAGTAGCGGGAGACGCTTGAGGGGTGTGCTCTCCACAAAGAGCGTCGTCAGAGTCGGGAAAGAACGAAGCGAGGACTCCCTAGCGCCGTCCGGCTTCATCAGCCGTGGCCCAACGACGGCGATGGACGGGTCTCGCTCAACCAGGCGGCGCAGGGCCGGGAGCGCACCCATGGCCAAGCGGGTGTCCGGATTCAGCACCAGCACATACGGCTTGGATGTTGCGGCAATCCCCCGGTTGACGCCCGCCGCATACCCAAGGTTGGCGCCGGTCTGCACCAAGCTCACCCAGGGATAGCACTTGCGGACCTCGTACTCGGTGCCGTCACCGGACGCATTGTCGACAACCACAACCTCGTCGCGGGCGCCCAACTGCGGCCCCAGTGATGCCAGACACTCCCGCAGCAGCGGCAGGACGTTCCAGGTGACGATGACGACCGCTAGTCCCGGCTCCGGGTCAGCCATGGCGGACCCTAGTCCACGCGCTCCAGAGCGAATCGAGTCAGGGCGCGCAGGGCATCGGCGTGCGCTCCCTGAACCAGGTCGGCCACGCTCTCCCAGGCGGAGTCGGCGTACTCCCGGGCCAGATCGAGCGCCCGCTCGACGTACCCTCCCTCAACCACCGCGTGAATGAGTCGCTCCAACTCGTCTGCCGGGAGCGAGTCCGGTAATCGGGTGCGGTCGGCGAGCCCGCGGTCCCAGGCCAGCAGCAGGGCCGGCAGGGTGAGCACGCCGCGCTTCATGTCATTGAGCGTCGGCTTGCCCAACCGGTCGGCATCACCGACGTAGTCGAGCACGTCGTCGGCGATCTGGAAGGC
>JAAYAV010000367.1 GCA_012719195.1 Anaerolineae bacterium
CAGGTCTTTCACGCTGACGAACGTGCCGCGGCGGATGGCCTGACGGGTGATGATGCTGAAGAAGACCTCGACCAGGTTCAGCCACGATCCCGAGGTGGGCGTGAAGTGCAGGGTGATGCGTGGATGCTTCTGGAGCCAGGCCTCGACCTCGGGGTGCTTGTGGGTGGCGTAGTTGTCCACCACCACGTGCAGCTTCCGCCTGGGGTAGGCCCGGGCCACCTTCTTTAAGAAGGCAAGGAACTCCTGGTGGCGATGCTGGTCAAAGCAGGCATCGGTGACCCGGCCGGTGGCTACCTCCAGAGCGGCAAACAGAGTGGTGGTCCCGTGGCGCACGTAGTCGTGGGTAGCTTTCTCCGGGAGACCGGGCCGAAGGGGCAGGATGGGCGCGGTGCGATCCAGGGCCTGGATCTGGCTCTTTTCATCCACGCAGAGTACGACCGCCTTCTCGGGCGGGTCCAGGTAGAGGCCGACCACGTCGCGCACCTTGGCCTCCAGTTCAGGGTCCGTGGAGAACTTGAACGTCTCCCGGCGCCAGGGCTGCAGGCCGTAGCGTCGCCAGCAGCGAGCCACCGTGGCGTCCCCGATCCCCAGCTGGGCGGCGAGCAGACGGGTGGACCAGTGGGTGATACCGAGTGCAGGCGGCGGTGCTTCCAGGGTGTGGGCCAGGATCTCGGCCTCATCCACCACCTTGGGCCGGCCGGAGCGGGGCGCGTCCGCAAGGGCGGCGATGCCCCCCAAGCGATAGCGCTCTCGCCAGGCGATCACCGTGGGCCGGGAGATACCCAGGCGTCTCGCCAGAGGAGACGTTCCCTCTCCATCCGCGCTCCCGAGCACGATGCGGGCGCGCAAGACTGCCCCAGCGGACACCTTCGGCGAACGGGTCCACCCTTCAAGCGTCACGCGATCCTCTTCCGGAAGTCGCAGGGTAGAGGTGATTTCGGCCATGGCCAATCATGGCATATTTCCACCCAACTGTCAACTAACTTATGACGCAGTGCACTGGGAGATTCTGGCTCATGGCCCGAAACAACGGATGTCGGCAGTGCGCTGTCCTGGGACACTACCCGACAGTCATCGCTGGACACCGCCCGGCAGTGATACTAATATGCGGTCGAGACAGTGGGGAGTGGCCGAAAACTACTCACCGCGCAACGTTGCCGGCTAGAAGTCTCGTTTAAGGAGTCGCGCGAGTCATGGTCGACCACGAGGGAGAGAGGTCCGATACGGGGGCCGACGAGCTCCTTTCCCGCCTCGAAGAGGGCAACCAGCGCTTCGCTCGGGGCGCCCCTAGGCTGGGCGCCACGGACCCAGCGTTCCGCACTGCCCTGGCCTGCGGTCAGCATCCTCTGGCGGCGGTGCTGGCCTGCTCGGACTCCCGCGTCTCTCCCGAGTTGCTCTTCGACCAGGGCCTGGGCCGGCTTTTCGTGGTCCGGGTGGCTGGCAACGTGGTCGATCAGACGGTGCTGGGCAGCCTCGAGTACGCGGTGGAGCACCTGGGTGTGCCCCTCGTCGTCGTGATGGGCCACAGCTCGTGCGGCGCGGTGACGAGTGCGTGCACTTGCAGCCTCGATGAGCTTGAGGGGGCGACGGCAGCCATTCTGCGGGCGATTGGCCCGTCAGTCGCAGCGACCCGCGCGACCTGCCGCAGCCCCGACGAACTCGTGGACGCCGCGGCGAGGCTCAATGTGGCGGCCCAGACGGAAACGATCTCCGCCAGTCCCGTCATGCGCGAGGCGATCACCCGCAAACGCTTGACGGTCCGCAGCGCCTGGTACGATCTAGGCAGCGGGGTGGTCAGCTGGCTCTAGCGCCGGAGGAGCGGAGAAGCCTCCACAGAGCGCCTTTGCGCGGCGCCAACAGGAAGATCAGGATGAAGATAAACCATCGCCGCAGGACCGTCACTGCCCCGGAGGCGACACCCAGGCAGTAGCTGCCGTAGAGTCCCCCGACGGTGAAGAGGACGCCTAGCAGAGCCGACAGCGCCATCATCGCCAGCAGGCGCCTAGTCGACAGGTGGGCGGTGACCGGCGGGCAGACCCGCACCCGCTGAGCGGGATCTCCCGGGACAACAGCCTGGGCTCCCTGGTACCGGCGGAGTCGGTAGCAGTCGAGGTCTTCTCGCCCGTCAGAGAGGACTATCTAGCCCACGAGCGGCATAGAGGGCAGACCCGCCAGGTCACGTGCCTGCGCTGCCGGCTACCACGGACGCGGACGGTCTCCAGCGCACCTACAACGAGTTGGCTTGGACGAGGCCTATCCGTTTCAACACCGGGGTCCTTTGCTGGAGGCCAACTAGACGGAGGGAGTCTCCTCGGCGGCCATGTCACGCACACCGATTTCCTGATCAACCCCAGCCGAGCTCGCCGCGGGCATGACACTGTCAAGTCGTCGTACCGAGGGCGTGACCCGCGGCAGCACACCGGCCACCAGCACTGCCGCGCCAGAGACGACGAACCAGAGCGCGACCCCCGTCTTCTCGGCCAAAGGCCCCGCCAGCAACAAGCCCGGCACAGCCGCCAGCAACGCAGATGTCGTGTAGAGCGACATGACCCGTCCCAGTTTCGCAGGATGGATGAGCATCTGGAACACAGCGGTGAGTGGGGCCCCAAACATGGGTACCGAGAGCCCCATGACGATGCAGAACCCCACGAAAGCCCAGAAGGCCGAAGACGGCAGCAGGCCTGACGCCCCCAGCATCAGCCCCACAAGGCAGATGCCACCGCCGATCAACTTAGTAGCCGGGATCTTGCTCGACAGGCCGCCGATCGCAAGCGAGCCCAGCAACATGCCGGCCCCAAAGGCGACTTCGACCACGCTTGCCGATACGGCACCTCGGCCGAAGTGCGCCAGCGTCATGAGCGGGAACAATGCATTCAGCGGCATATACAGCAGGGTGACTACCGTGAGAATCACCGTCAGCCAGAGCATCCCGCGGATGCGCACGAGTTCCCGCCACCCCTCCACGAATTCGGCGATGAAGTCTGCGATGAACGCATCCTGCGAGGTCTCCCCAGCTTGACGATCCGGGTTTGGGATGCGGACGAGAAGCAGCGATCCCACGGCCAGCAGTGCGCCGGCGATGTCGATGGCGATGACGGCCGTCATAGGTGCCACTCCCATCAGGAATGCCCCGAGCACCGGACCCGCCATGGCCACACCCGAACCGAGGAAGTAGTTCCAGCCCGCGACTCTCATCAGCTGGTCTGCAGGTACGTACATCGGCACGGCGGCCTGGCTCGCAGGCGTGTGGAAGGCCGCTCCCAGCGAGCGGAGGGCGATGACGGCGATCACGGCTCCGACCGAGGCCGATCCGAAGGCGAACATCACGATGAGCGCCCCACTCGTGAGCGCGATGAACAGATCAGCGAAGATCATCGTCCGGCGACGGTCCCACCGGTCGACGAAGGGTCCTCCGAAAGGCCCGAGCAGACCCTGCGGGAGGATGGCGGCTATTGACGCGTAGGCCAGAATGGCTGTGGAGCCGGTCTCCACAGCAAGCCACCACACGAGTGCGAAGTTGACCGCGGCGCTGCCCAAGAGCGAGAAGGCCTGTCCAGTGAAGATGACGGCAAAGGTGCGGCGCCAGGAATGCGATGTGTTGCTCGAG
>JAAYAV010000368.1 GCA_012719195.1 Anaerolineae bacterium
AAGATGGCCTGCATCTCCGGGTCGTCCTTAACCACGTCCGGGAAGAGCTCGATCGGCGGCGTGGACAAGCCCAGGAAGATCAGTTCGTTGAGGTCATCACGGTCAATGGAGCGAGACAGTGCGAGACGGAATTCGCGGTTCCTGAGAAGATCCCGCAGCTCGGCGGCCACGGTGTCGCCTTCGCTCACCATCTTCGTCTGGTTCACGTTCATCGCCGTGGCGGAGCTGCCGTAGTTCCAGATGAATACGTCGTAGTCTCCCTTCTCCCGGTTCTCCATATACAGGGTGTAGTTGGAGATGCCGGTGCTCCACGCCTGGTGGTTGACCTCGCCGGTGACGATCCGCATGGGGATCATCTCCGCCGTCTCGACGATGAAGTAGGTGACAGTGTCGATGTAGGGCAGCTGGTTCCCCTCCGGGTCGACCTTGAAGTAGTACGGGTTGCGGTCGGCGGAGGCGGTGGTGGTCCAGTCGGCGCTGTTGATCTTCCAGGGGTGGATGGTGGGGAGGTCCGGGTTGCGCTGGAAGTTGATCTCCGAGCCGAACAACTGGAACCACTCCTCGAAGCCACGGTCCTTGACCAGGGCTGCCAGTTCGTCGGCGTCGGCGTAGCTGGGATGGAACTTCTGCAGGTAGTGCTTGGGGTAGTTCATGAACGTCGGCCCGCTGAAGCACACCCGGTCGAGGAAAATGCCGTAGGGCACGGCGAACTTGATCTTCACGGTGTAGTCATCGATCTTCTCGAAGACAACCCCCTCATCGCCGGGCATGAGCCACTTGGGGAACGAGGGCGTCAGGTCTTCGTTCATCAGTACGTCATCGTAGTAGAACATGATGTCGTCGGCGGTGAAAGGTTCGCCGTCCGACCAGCGCATGCCCTCGCGCAGATAGAAGGTGAACTCATTGCCGTCGTCGCTCACCTCGTACCTCTCGGCCACGTCCAGGTGCATGCCCACCCCGTCCGTGTCGTACGCCAGGAAGGACTCGGCCCCGGCGCGCGAGTTGATGGCGTTCGGCCCCGTGTCAACGCGGAACCAGGTTCCTCCGTGCGTACCGATGGTGCCCAGCGGCTCAAGGACCATCGGGTTCCTCGGCAGACGCTCCTCCACCGGCGGCAGATCACCAGCAGCGACCATCTCCGCCAGCATGGGCGACTCCTGATAGCGGGAGACGGCCTCAGCAGGCGCGGCGGCGGCTTCGGGAGCGGTGGTCTCCGCTGCTGGGGCGGTGGTCGCTTCCGGGGCGGCGGGTTCGGCAGGGGTGGCTCCACCGCAGGCGACCAGGCCGGCCGCGGTGGCAGCTAGGGCGGATGTCCTAAGGAATGCGCGGCGGGTCAGACTCTCAGCGGACATCGCAGTCCTCCTTCGGTTGCGAACGCGCGCCCAGCCAGCCGACACTGACACGACGCACCTTGCTCAAACCAACACATTCTCTATTATAGCCACCGTCGTACTCATTGCCACCCCCAAGAGACGCATACTCCGGAGGTATGGAATGCTTCACATGTGCCTTGCCCGGCACGAACGTCCTAATAGCCGGTGGCCTCGATGAGCGCAATACGGTCTGCCTACATGCTGACCGACCTGGAGGGCGTCGCCGGGGTGGACGACTGGGATCCGCGCCACGCCCCCTACGCCGCTGAGGCCAAGGGCGTCTATGAGCGCTCTGA
>JAAYAV010000369.1 GCA_012719195.1 Anaerolineae bacterium
GCCCCACTTGAGGAATGGTCCTTAGGCGAAGTGCACCCACTCATTCATGGCTTGTCGCGGGATGCAGCCGGTGCTGCCATCCCATACTTGTGCTCGGGCAACCGGCACTATGCGGGAATGGTGAAGGCGGTCTGGTCGCTCGCGAGATCGTGTTTCAAGGCATTGATGCGGAAGAAGTCCGCCTCATCGCTGACTTGTCAACAGAGAACGTGAAAGAGGCTGGAAAGGGACCCCTTCTCTGGACAGGAGCGCTGCCGTCTATTGCCAGGAGGCAAGCGTCACTCCCGTCGAGGTGGCGGTGCCTAAACGCATCTTCACTGGGTCGTCTTTGCCATCCAAGCTGAACCATACCACTGCGGTGATTGAACGGCCGGGCTCCACTGTCCCAGCTTTGAGGAACGGGTCGCCGCCCACTGTCGGGTTGGAGTCGCCTACGATTCCTGGGGCCCCGGTGCCCACGCTGCCGCTGCTGTTCCCCTCCAACGTGAATTCAGAAGCAGAGTAGTCAAGCGGGTCATCGCCGGTGTTTGTGATGGTGACGGTGCAGTAGTACGCTTTCCACCCGGGATGAGCGCCTCTCGCATTCGCGTCTTCCACCGGCTTGGTAACGGTTACCATCCTGCCCTCCAGGGTGGCGGCGTCGCCCCAACTCAGTCTGGGCCCCGAAGGTGCCTGCGTGGTTGCTGTTCTCGAGGTGGGCGACGAATCTGTGATTGTGCCTGATCTTGCGGTGCTCGTCGTCACAGAGCCGCCTTCGGACGGATTCAATGTCCATCCTGTCCCGCCGTAGGCCCCCTCGAGACCGTAGAACGCCCTCACGAGAGCGGGATTTGTTCCCGTAGCCGCCGGGGGGTTCCCATCGGTGGTCGCGCGCGTGTCCTGGATGATGCAAGCGTCGGAGTCGGGCGCTTCTATCCAGATGGAGAAGTCGGTGCCGTCTTTGAGGTAGAGCGTCAAGTGCACGGGGGTAGTGTAGTTGGGATAGCCCTGAGCAGGATCTAGCTTTGTCTGCCCGTAGAGTCCGATGAGCGCAGCTACACCGGCCGGGTTCTCCGCAGCAGTGACGGTTTGGACGGGCAGAGGCCGGCCCTGCTCATCCCATCCCTCATACTCGAACGATTCCACCTCTTCGGCGCGCAGTAACGGAAGCTTCTGAAGGACCGGATAGCCCGGTCCTTCACTTATCGCCTCTGGTCCCCAGACCGCCAGGTCGTCGGCACCGTAGTCGGTCGTGTAGGCGACGGTACTAGCGGCCACACTATTATCAACATAGAAGTCGAGTCGGCCGGAGAGCGTCTCTGCCGGCTCAAGCTCCAGGGGCTGGGCCATGAGGCTGTATCGATTCCCGTCCTCGCCCAAGGCCACGAACCTGCGCAGGTCCACCATCTGGGCCTCGGAACCGGTGTTGGTGATGATGTACTGAGAACGTAGTCGAGAACGTAGTTGCCGGTCATCCGGTTCAGCGGGAAACGAGCCGATGGGGTGGGGATCGGACTCGGTAAACGGCACCGAGGTGGGCCTGATGGTCACGGTGATATCGAGACCGTTGATGTTCGCCGTCTGCCCATAGCTCAAGCGGTAGACACCCTTGACCATGGAGACTGAAGACCCAATCCCGGTGGGGCTCATGGGATCATCGGTGATCACCACCACGGTCTGGTCGTGACTCCAGCCCTCAATAAGGGTGTAGGCACCCCAGGCCACGAAAGCGAGGAGCACCAGCGCGCCCGCAGCGACTAGAGCCAATGCTCGTGTGGAAAGACGGCGCCTCGCCTGTGCACGAAGCTGAGAACCCGTTATCTTCTGGGGTGGCTGGTGTAATGGTGGAGCCTCCTCGTCGCCGCGCGCCGGGACCAGCTCTCGCTCCGGATCAGCGACGATGTCGAGAAGTCCCTCAAGGACGGCCCGGCCGTCTGTGCTCAGAGCCCAGTCCTCGAACTTCTCAGCGGGGACGGGGTTGATGCTTCTGATGCTCAACAAAGGTCTGCGTGCCATGACTACTCCACCTCTTTCAACTCATGGGTGGCCATCTTGTATTGGTTCGGTCGGTATCCCGCAGCCCGCAGGGCGCTTGCAAGACGCCGACGCGAGCGATGGAGGCGAACGGCGAACGTGGGGGTGGCGATGCCGAGAACGCGGGCGGCTTCTTGGTTTGTGAGCCCTTCCCAATCGACCAGTGCCAGGACTTCCTGGTCCTCGACTCTGAGGGAGCCGAAGGCGAGGCGAAGGTGGTCAAGCTCGTCCGCATCCTCGCTGGGTTCGGAGGCGCCGCCGACTCTCGCCGCCGACTCCAGGTTACTGAGGAGCGCTCGTTGGCTCCGCTGGCTGCGGTACTGGTGCCAAAGGATCCGTCTGGCCACGGCAAGAAGCCAGGGAAGCGCCTCCGCGCCCGCAGGAACAGCGTCGATCTTTTGCCACGCGACCGTGAACGTCTCGGAGACGACGTCCTTGGCCGACTCCTCTTGACCGAGGCGCCTGAGAGCATAGGCGAAGACTCGTCCGCTGTACTCCTCGAAGAGGGAGCGAAGACGCGACTCTGGCGAGGGACCTGGCGCGTGTCGGTGGGTACCGCTTGGGGCGAGCGTTCTCATACCTACACTATGCCAGGCAGCAGACCGATTATTACAGGCACGGTGGCTTGCCCTATGACAGACGATGCCACCTGGGTCGATGAGGTTGCGGCTAGGACAGCACCAGGGCGAACGACGTCGGGAAGGGCGGAGGGGGTGTGGTTAGTTCAAATCCTGCCCTCGCTACCATGCGAAGAAAAAGGCCAGGAAATTGAGCCTTTGCCATTGAATGACTCTGATTTCAACCTGCGACATCGTCATCCGGCAGGCTGTGCAAACCCGAGAGAACCAGGGGTCGCATGGCCTCGATGTCGGCCTCAGGTGGTCGTCGCGCCACTTCTTTGCAGAGAACGGGAAAGATGTTGTAAGACCCGCTATATCCGGCTTGCAGAATTGCTTACTCCGCCTCATCGCCGACTTCTCCACAGAGAACGAGAAGGATGCTTCAAATCGGCCGGTTTTGAGGACCTGTTGAATTGCGCTTTCTGCTGTCGGCGGTCCGGACTGCGGCGGGGACTCAAAGAC
>JAAYAV010000370.1 GCA_012719195.1 Anaerolineae bacterium
ATCAGCTACGACTACATCGGCGGCATGATGAGCTTCGGGGAGACTTTCGGCAGCCGCATCGGCCGCTGGATCGAACAGAACGTGGCCGGCGTGTCGCCCGACGAGATTGACGCGTCCGGCGCCGACGCTCTGCACGTCCAAAGTATCATCGAGGGCATCATCGAGTCCTGGGAGACCGGCCAGGTCGTCACGCTGTGGTGACCGGTGAGCCGTGACACGTGACTGAGCGCCCTGTCTCCTCCGGTCACGTGTCACGTGTCACGTGTCAGTCACTCACGGGTCACGAGTCACTCATCATTTCCGACAGGATCTGCACTCATGAGCGTAGTCACCATCATCGGGCGCGGGCACGGGGGGACCCGCGCCATGTCGCACACCCTCGCCGCCAGCGGCGTCTTCATGGGCACACCCCAGAACCGCTCCGGCGACTTGCTGCCCCCCTTTGCCCTGTACGACGCCTGTCGCGTCTTGGCCCGCCAGGTCCAGTGGCGGGGCGACCTCACCTGGGACTGGAGCGCCCTCCGGGGCGACATGCCGAAGGAGTTCACCGACCTGGTCCGCGTCTTCTTGCGCTCGGTCTTGGCCAGCGACGCCGCCTACCGAGGCTGGAAGCTGCCCGAGACGACGCTGGTCTTCCCCTGGATCGCCCGTCTCTTCCCGGAGGCCAAGTTCATCTTCTGGGTGCGCGACCCGCGGGACAGCGTCCTCGCCGCCCACAAGACCGACGACCTGCGCGATTTCGGCATCCAGTACCCGCCCACTGATGACGTGCGTCTTCGCCGGGCCATCTCCTGGTACTACCAGGACCAACTGGTGAAGGCCACGCCCAAACCGGACAACTGGATCCAGGTGCGCTTCGAGGACTTCGTGCTCCGCCAGGACGAGACGCTGGAACGCCTGAGCGACTACCTGGGCCTCCGCCTGGCCAAGATCAGGGTCAACAAGGAAGCCGTGGGACGCTGGCGCACCGACACTGGCGTGCACACCTTCGACTTCCTCGAGCCGGCCATGCAGGAGTACGGGTACGAGTAGACGCCGGTGAGACGGCACGTCGAGCGGCGCCTGATCTACCTTTGGGTGTTCGAGCTGCTGAACGCCGCGCTGGTGTTCCCGCTCCTGTACGCCGTCATAGCTAGGGCGGCGCCACTTGGCCGGTTCAGTCTGGTTGCACTGGCAATCGTGTGTTCCATCTTGGTCGTCGGCGCCTCGTTCTGGTTCCTTAAGTGGCGCGCCCTGCGCGGGTCAGCCACGCTCGGGACCCCGTCGGCGCGCCGGTTCTATCGTGCCACCAAGAAGGTCTTCGCCGCGGCGGTAGTGATGCTGCCGGTGCTGTTCCTGGTCCGAGTGATCCAGGCCGACGCTTCCGCTGCGGAGTTGATCGTTGGATTCGCATTCGCCTGCCTGGCCGGGCTCGAGTATGTCAACTACTACCACGTCCAGCTGAGCTACGATAACCGCGAGGACATTCGCTACTTGCTCGCCCATCGGCGGCTCAAGACGGCGACGATGGTTCGCGAACTAGGCATCTGATCGCCGGCCCGGCGGCCGGCCTACCGGCAGATCCTCTGCCATAGGGAGAGAACAATGCTGAGAGTCGGCGTTATCGGGCTGGGGCCCATCGGCAACCGCCACGCCCGCATCTACGGAGACGATCCCCTGGCCGAACTGGTGGCCGTGTGTGACAAGGACCGCGAGCGAGCCGATCAGGCCCACGCGGCTTACGGCGTCCCCGCCTTCTACGACGTGGAGGACATGCTCGCCAAGGCCAAGCCGGACCTGGTGAGCGTTGCCACCGGCGGCCACGAATACGGCAGCGACCACCACCTGCCCACCATTCAGGCCCTCGACGCCGGCGTCCACGTTCTGGTGGAGAAGCCCATCTCCAACGAGATCGGCCCCGCCGAGGACATGGTAGCCAAAGCGCGGGAGAAGGGGCTCTGTCTCGGGGTCGACCTCAATCACCGCTTCACCCCCGCCGCCCGCCTGGCCAAGCAGTGGCAGGAAGAGGGCCGCCTGGGCCACCTGCTCTTCGTCAACATGAGCATGTGGATCATGAACCCGCGCGAGTCCTCCCCTTGGTTCCAGATCAAGGCCCTCCACCCACACACCGTGGACGTCATGCGCTACTTCTGCGGCGACGTCGAAGCGGTGCAGTGCTTCGCCGTGAAGGCGCCCGGCCGTCAGATCTGGTCCACCGCCCACTTCAACATGCGCTTCAAGAACGGCGTCGTCGGCGGCCTGACCG
>JAAYAV010000005.1 GCA_012719195.1 Anaerolineae bacterium
GCGGCGGCAGGAAGGGGCCCTGGTTGAAACAGTAGTCGGCGCAGAGGATGAAGCCGTCGAGGCCCTCGTCGAGGAGGTAGCGGCCCCGCTCCAGCGCCTCGTCCACCTGACGAGCGGCCTGCTCGTGGGCCTCGTCGGGGTGGTCGTAGATCCAGTAGGTGAAGTCGAGCAGGTGCTCGCCGTTGGGGATGCCATAGGTGGCATCGCCGTGGGCCATGAGCAGGTACTGGTCGCCGGCCAACTCGCGGATGTACCGCACCAGAGCGGCCAGGTCGGGGGCGCCGGCGGCCTTGTTCATCATGATGATGGAGTAGTCGTAGCGCTCGGCGATCTCGACGTAGAGGGCGGCGTTGTGGCGCAGCATGCGCTCGCGCTCGGCACCGGCTGCCGCCTCCAACTGCGGGGGCCAGTACCAGTCGCGCCCGAAGACTTCCTGGGTGATGTGAAACACGAGTTCCATGGTGGGCACGTAGTCGGGTGTGCCGCCGGTGAGGGCGCAGATCGCCCGTTGCTTGTGCGTCATGCGGTGCCGTTCCTCCGAGGGCCGTAATCAGCCATGATAGCCTGGAGCAGATCCAGGGGTAGAGCGGGAGCGACGCGGTCCAGTTGGCCGGTGCACGTCTCGGCCGCTGTCAGTGAGTTGAGGATGGCCTCCTCCACCGCCTCCACGGCGGCGTCGTAGAGTGAACTGAGCCGGGCGACCGGCATCATGGCCACTGGAGCGGGGCGGTGGGTGTCGCGCGGATAGTGGTTGCCGGTGGCAAAGGCGAGGAACAGATCGCCGCTGTAGATGTGGCCGCGGCTGCCGGTTCGCGCCAGGCCCACCGAGGCGCGCTGCGCCAGGGCGCGACACTGCTGCGGTAGCAGGGGGGCGTCCGTGGCGAGGACGACGATGATCGAGGAAGCGCTGGTGGAACCGTCGCGGGCGGAGGGCACGACATCGTAGCCGATGGCTCTCCCCACGGGCACGCCGTCCACGAGCAGATGGCGGCGCTCGCCCTGGTTGGTCTGCACCAGGGCGCCGACGGCGTAGGTGCCGCAGTCATCCACGTCCACGCGGCGGGAGGCGGTGCCAATGCCGCCCTTGAAGCCGTGGCAGATGGATCCGGTCCCGCCGCCGACGTTGCCCTCCAGTACCGGGCCGCCGGCTGCCGAGTCGAGGGCCTGGAAGACATGCTCGCGGGTGATGTGGTGGGCGTTGATGTCGTTGAGCCAGCCATCGTAGATCTCGCCTACCACCGGAAGCCAGAAGGCACCGCCGCCGATCTGGCGGCTGGCATAGAGGGTGATGGCGTCGCGCACGAGGCCAACCTGGTGGGTGTTGGTGAGGGCGACGGGGGACATGAGCAGGCCCGACTCCTCCAGCCAGGGAAGCCCGGTCATCTCGCCGCAGCCGTTGAGGGAGTGCGCGCCGGCGAAGGTGAAGTCGGTCTGCGAGTCGGACCCGCGAGGGAGCACGACGGTGACGCCGGTGCGGGCCACTCTCGGTTCGTCGTAAACGAGGGTGACGTGGCCCACGGTGACGCCGGGGACGTCGGTGATGGCGTTGAGCGGGCCGGTCGGCAGTTCTCCGATGGTGATGCCGAGATCGCGCAGCCGGGCGCGAGCCATTCGGGTCCTCCGATCACGAGGCGAGCCGGACTGGCGCCGGCCCGCTAGCTTCTGGGCTGGACTCGACCTCGAAAGAGTGTGAGTCCGGTCTGGTTGCTCAAGGTGTTGTGCGTCGGTACTGCCGGGCCGTGCCGAGGCGCGGCTACTAGACGCATCTGCTCCAACTAGACGGTACCGAGAGCCCGTTGCGGAAGCCCGCGGACTCAACCTAACCCCCCATCCCCCTTCCCTGAGAAGGAAGGGGGAGTCAGGAGTCCCTCGCTGCTGTGCGAGAGACACTCTCCGGTTCCCCCTTCCCACTTAGGGAAGGGTGGTCAGCCAGGTAAGCGAGGCGCCTGGCGAGCAGGGGGTCAGGTCCGTCCCCCAGGGCGTGGTATGGTCCACCAGGCCGGTACAGCTGGAACAGATGCTACTAGACGGCTCCCCTTCTCCGGCCGCTGGTGTGTCCAGTTTCGACACTGGGCGGGGACCGCCGACACACCGAGTTGCGCCCGATCTGAGTCGCGCCGTGGACAGCCTGCGGAAGCGCTGGTCGCTAGTCGAGGCCCAGGGCGTGCAGGTTGGCCCAACTCATGGCGAGGCTCTCGAAGGGATCGCGGCGGCAGCGGTCCTGCTCCACCACGAAGTACTCCACGCCGGCGAAGCTGCTCGCTTCCATGATGGCGGGCCAGTTCAGGTTGCCCTCGCCCACTTCGGCATAGACCTGACCGCCGTCGGCGATGACCATGTCCTTCACGTGAAGGATGGGCATGCGGCCCTTCACCAGGCGAATCCAGGCCATGGGGTCGCCGCCGCCGTGCTGCACCCAGTAGGTGTCTATCTGGGACATGAGGTTGGCGGGGTCGGTGTTCTCCAGCAGCAACTGCAGCCCGGTCTTCTTGCCGAAACGGACGAACTCGAAGCTGTGGTTGTGATAGCCCAGCCGAAGGCCGGCGGCTCGTAGCTTAGCGCCCAAGTCATCGGCAGCCGCCGCGAAGTTGAGGAAGCCCTGCTCACCACCCTCGCGGTACTGGGCGGGCATGGAGGGGATGTTGACCTGCTTGGCGCCCCAGAGCTCATGCTCGGCCACCACGGCGTCGAAGTCGCTCTGCAGCCGGTCCATGCCGGTATGGCTGGCGCAGACGGTGAGTCCGTTCTTGTCCAGCAGATCCTTCCACTGCTGGGCGGTGAGCGGGCCGAGCCCGGCCATCTCTACGGCACGGTAGCCCGCCTTGGCGACCTTCTTGAGCGAGGAAGCGATCTCCTCCGGAGTCGACATGGAATCTCGCACGGTGTACAGCTGAGCGGCGATGGTACCCTTGGCCATGATGCCCTCCTGGGGAAGCGGTTCCCCCCTAGTCTCTGCCTGGAGGGAGATGACGTCAAACAGAAGGCGGGGTCCTGGATGTGGGCCCCGCCGAGCGGATCGCTGTGGGTTAGGCGCTACCAGCGGAATTGGTGCGGCCCGAAGTCGGCTTCGTAGTACTGTGCGATGGACTGTCCCGGCGGCGAGACGCTGTCCAGCCGCTCACGGTCATCCGCGGTGATCTCGACGCTGAGGGCAGTCAGGTTGTCCTCCAACTGCTCCATATTGCGCGGGCCGATGATGGGGCTGGTGATGCCCGGCTGGTGGGCGACCCAGGCGAGGGCGATCTGGCTGGCGGTGACGCCCTTATCGGCGGCCAGCGCCTCCACCACGTCAAGCACGTCGAAGGCCTCGGAGGAGAAGGTCTGCTCGGCCCGCGGGCCCGATCGGGTGGAATAACGGGTGCCGCTCGGTGGCTGAGCATCCCGGCGGTACTTGCCGGTAAGGAAGCCGCCCGCCAGAGGCGACCAGGGGATGATGGCGGTGCCGTAGGCCTGAGCGAAGGGGACCAGCTCCCGCTCGATGCGCCGGTCAAGCAAGTGATAAGGCGGCTGTTCAGACACGAAGCGGTTCAGGCCCAACTCGCGCGACACCCAGAGGGACTCCATCAGCTGCCAGGCCGCAAAGGTGCTCGTCCCGATGTAGAGCACCTTCCCGGCGCGAATGAGGTCGTCCAGGGCGCGCAGAGTCTCGTCGATGGGAATGTCCGATTGGGGACGGTGCAGCTGGTAGAGGTCGATGTGGTCGGTCTGCAGTCGGCGTAGGGAGGCCTCCGCCTGGCGAACGATGTGCAGACGGTGGTTGCCGCGGGCGTTGGGGTCATCATCGTCCATGACGCCGTGCACCTTGGTTGCCAGCACGATCTCGTCGCGCTTGCGGTTGCGCCGCAAAGCGGTGCCCACCACTTCCTCGCTGCGGCCACGGCCATAGACGTTGGCCGTGTCGAGGAAGTTGATCCCCGCGTCGATGGCGCGATCGATGATGTCCATCGAATCAGCTTCGCCGGTGCGGCCGCCGAACATCATGCAGCCCAAGCACAGCTGGCTCACCTTCGCTCCCGTCCGGCCGAGGTTACGATAGTCCACGACATTCTCCTCCACTGATCCACTCTGCCGCGGCGTCTAACGGTGGGCCACGGCAGGCTAACCCTATACCGACGGCATACTTATACCATTCCCATATGATATTGTCTAGACAGGACCGGACCTGAGGTGCTTGCGCCGGCTGGGCTAACGCCTATCATCGGCGTAGACGAGCGAGGTGAGGAGACGGAGGCTATGCCGGTAATGGAGTTCGTGGACATAAACTGCTGTGTGGGCCCCTACTACAATCCTCCGCCGGGGCTGGACTGGTCGGCGGCCGGGCTGCTGGCGCGCATGGACGACCTGGGAATCGCTGAAGCCTGCGTCGCTCCCCTGATGGGGCGGGACTACGACCCCTGGATGAGCAACGTGTGGCTGAGCGAGAACGTTCCACCTTCGCCTCGCCTGCACCGGATGTGGACGGCGGCGGCCCACCACTCCGCCGAGTTCCCCCCACCGGACGCCTTGCTGGAGGGGATGCGCCGGCACAATGTGTGCCTGCTGCGGCTGTGTCTGTACGCCGAGGCCTATGTGAGCCGGCTCGATGTCCCCATCTTCGCCGAGTTATTCGACGCGTTGGCGCAGCACCGGGTGCCGATCCTGCTGGACTGCTCCGGAGCGCTGACGCTGGGAGCGACGGAGCTGGAGCCGGTGCTGCAGCGATGGCCGGACATGCCGGTGGTTCTCAGCGTCGCCAAGATCGTGCAGCATGATCGCTGGCTGTACTACCTCTGGGAACACTACTCCAACCTCTACGTGGACCTGCCGGGCTACCAGTGCCTCGGCGGTACGGAGGCGGTGGTGCAGCGCTTCGGGGCGGAGCGCCTGCTCTTCGGCTCCCGGTACCCCTACTTCACACCCCTCCAGAGCATGTTGCAGGTCGTTTACGCCGACATTGACGACGCGGCCAAGTGGGCCATCGCCGGCGGTACCGCGCGCCGGCTGCTGAGCGAGGTGACGCTGTGAACGAACTGGCCGCTCGGGCTCTGCGCGGCGAGTCGCTGGACGACGTACTCGTCGTGGACTTCCATGTGCACTACGCCAGTAAGTGGAACGGCATGAACATCGTTGTGGCGGACAACGACGAGATGATACGTATGGCCGAGCGGGTGGGCGTAGAC
>JAAYAV010000371.1 GCA_012719195.1 Anaerolineae bacterium
ACCGTCATCGTCGCCCGGCGCCACCCCCATTTCTTGCCCGAGGTGATGGCCTTGGCGAAGACGGAGCGCGACCGCAGGAAGGCCAAGGCCCTGTACGAGGCCCTCTCCCTCCTGGCGGGCGATCGCGAAGTGGATGAGTCCATCCGGGCGCTGGAACGGGTGCTGGAACGATAGCCGTCCCGCCCGCCCCCCTCTACACCAGCGTGCGGGGCAGCTTACCCGGGCGCGGACCGTGACGGCGGTCCGGCGGCTCCCCGGTAGCCTGCAGGTTCTGGAGGGGGAAGGTAACGCGGAAGGTCGTCCCCCGGCCCAGCTCCGACTCCACGCTCAGGTCGGCCTGGTACATCCGCGCCACCCGCTGCACGATGGCCAGGCCCAGGCCGGTGCCGTGCTCGTCGAAGCGACGGGCGGCGTCGCTGCGGTAGAACTCGTCGAAGATGCGCTCCTTCTCCTCGGGGGCGATGCCGATGCCGGTGTCGCTGACCTCGACAGCCAGCCGCTCATCCTCCACTTTGAGCCGCACCCGGACGGTTCCCTCCGGCGGGGTGTACTTGACGGCGTTGCTGATCAGGTTGTTCCACACCAGCGCCAGGTGGCGCGGGTTACAGAACAGCACCGGCACCTGCCCCTGAGCGAGCACCTCCAGCGTGACCTGCTTGGTGACGGCGCTGGGGCGCAGCATGTCCACCGCCTCCATCAGTGAGCCCAGCGGATCCACTCGCTCCCGCCCCTCCAGGACCTGCGCCCGCTCCACCTGCCCCAGGTCCAGCAGGTCACCGATCAGGGCGAGGACCTCTTCGGAGCGGTGCTCCGCTCGGAGCGCCACCTCCGGCACCCGCTCCGGCTCGATGTAGCCCTCGCGCAGCAGTCGCAGGTAGCTCTGGATGGCACCCACCGGAGCGCGCAGCTCATGCGTCACGTAGCGAAGGAAGGTATCGCGCGAGGCGGCCATCTCATTGAGGCGTTGGTTGGCGTTAGCCAGTTCGCCCGAGCGCAGCTCGCACGACATGTTGGACTGGAACAGCTCCCGCTCCCGGGCCCGCATCCGCTGCACGATATCGCTGGCCAAATAGGCGGCCACCACCAGGGCGCTGCTGAGCACGGCCCAACTGAGCAGCAGGAGCATCGGCTGCCGGTAGAGCTCGGTGTCCATGAGGCCGGTCAGATGCACGTGCGGTAGCCAGCCGGCGTACTCTGCCGCCAGGACCCCGGCGTAGAGCAGCGACGACGCGCCGGCGGCCAGGAAAGCCCAGCGCTCCGACAGCAGGACGCCGGCGATTATCACCTGGAGGACGTAGAAGACGGAAGCCGGGTTCTCCACCCCGCCGGACCAGTGCAGGAAGGCGGTGTAGGCCAGCAGGTCCACCATCATCTGGCCCTTCACCAACACGTCCGCTCCCCAAGGCAACTCGCCCCGGCGGGAACGCGGCAGGAGCACCCGCATCACCAACAGGTTGGAGAGCACCAATAGCGCCAGGATGGCTAGCAGCCGGACAGTGGGCAGTACGCCGGGGAACACCACCGCCGTGAACACTACGGCCACCAGCACCAGACCCTCGGCCATCCAGCGCAACGAAAGCTGCCAGCCGACGCGGCTCAGCAGTTCCTGTTGCTCAAACATGGCCGCTATGGAGCGCTGCTGCTCGTTCACGGCTCCCCCATGCACGGCCGGCCCCGCGGGTGGATTGCTGGGCACTGAGGGCGGCGCTCCGTTACGGGAGCGCAAATGCATCCTCCAGGGCCTGCCTGGCCCCGGCCAGGTCCTCGTGCCGCAACAGACAGGATATGGTGGAGATGGAGGTGCTGATGGCAAGGATGTTGATCTTCTTCTTCGCCAGCGCGCCGAAGGCGATGCCGGCGATGCCCGGCCGCTCGCGGAAGTCCGGGCCGAATATCGAGACCAGGGCCATGCCAGTTTCCTGGGTGTAGGCGGCGGCATTGAGCGTCGGCTGTAGGCCCTGCAGGGCCGCCAGCGCAGCATCGGCATCAGAAGAGGAGACGCAGATAATGATGTTGGTGAAGCCCTGTAGTTCGATGGACTGGACGATGAAGGGCGTGTTGATGCCCCGCTCTCCCAGGGTGCCGAACACCTCCGCCGCCACACCTGGGCGATCGGGCACGTGCATGACGCCGATGCGGGTCAGTCTGCCGCAATGCAGTATGCCGCCGATGCGCTCGCGCCGGGGTTCGGCGCAGGCACTCCCGGCCACCGGCTACCTCCCGATGAGGGCGCGCACCCGCTCCACCAGCCGCTCTGGGGCCACGGGCTTGGTGATGAACTCGGCCACCGGCAGGTACTCATCGGTGGGGAACTGGTCCGCCATGGCCCCGTCCATGATGGACGTCACCATGAGCACCGGTATGTCCCTCAGGTCCGCGTCGCCGTACATGACCTGGGTGACGTCGTACCCCTCCGTCGCGCCGCGCATCATCACGTCCAGGAGGACCAGGTCCGGTCGCTCCCGCCGCATCATCTCCAAGGCTTGCTGGCCGCTGGAAGCGCTGGCGACTTCGTACCCGTGCGCTTGCAGCACGGTACGCGTGATCTCCACGAAGTCCGGGTCGTCGTCCACCACCATCACTATGGCCCTGTCCACCGCTTACCTCCACTGGCCGGGTCGCCTTCGCCGCCTACCGTGAGCCTCGTATACTGCCGGGGAGCGGTCTCTGTCAAGCGGGCCAGGTTTGGTACGGGCGATCGTGGCTAGACCGGAGCAGTGCCCTCGGCTGAAGCCGGGGTTGTTGAGTCTGCGGCTGGCCGTCTGCGCAAGCGGACGGTGGAGCGGCATTGGTCACTTCCCTATCGCGTCTGCCAACGCGGACACGGCAGAGGCGCCCCCTACGGTGGGCACCCGGAGTACCGGCGTTTCAGTGGATTCGCTCCGCAAACCGAGGCGCGTGCTTGGGTCGAGGAAGCCCTCTTGCCTAGTGCGCAGGGAAGCCCCGAGTTCCACCTAGCCTAGCCCTAGCCGGTAGAGCGAGGTCGCTCTGCGGAACCGTCCGACCGGGGCAGGCTTTACACTCCGGCGATCTGTGGTATAAGGGGCTGAATCTTCACTGGGCGGGCAGCGAGGCTCGGAGGACCAGGCGCGGTCCGCGACGTGGTCGTCCCGGCCGTCCCTCGCCCACAACCACTGGCATACAGTCGCCAAGGAGGTACGGAAATGGCTGAGTTCGGTGTAGGCGTCGTCGGCACGGGCTGGGTCGCGGGAGAGCACATGGTCGCCTGGTGCGCCAACCCGCACACGGAGCTATTGGGCGTGTGCAGCCGCACCCGCGAGGGCGCGGAGCGCAAGGTGGCCGAGGTAGGTACGGCCTGCCAGGTGTTCGACTCCTACGAGCAGATGCTCGCCGACCCGCGCATCGACATCGTCTCCATCTGCAGCCCGCCCAACATGCATGTGGAGCAGGCGGTGATGGCCGCCCGCGCCGGCAAGCATATCTGCTTGGAGAAGGCCATCGCCGTGGACCTGGACAGCCTGAAGCACCTGCGCGACGAGGTGGCCAAGGCGGGCGTGAAGACGGTCGTGTCCTTCGTGCTGCGCTGGAACCCCATGTTCGAGACCGTCAAGGCGCAGTTGGCCGACGACACCATCGGCAAGGTGTTCTACGCCGAGTCCGACTACTACCACGGCATCGGCCCCTGGTATGGGCAATGGCACTGGAACATCAAGAAGGCCGTGGGGGGCAGTTCGCTCCTCTCCGCCGGCATCCACTCCATCGACGCCCTGCGCTGGTTCCTCGGCTCGGAAGCGGTCGAGGTGAGTTCGTACTCCACCCGCGGGAACCACCCGCCCTTCGACAAGTACGAGTACGACCCGACCTCGGTCACCATGATCAAGTTCGCCAACGGCACTCTGGGCAAGGTCACTTCGTCCATCGAGAACGTGAGCCCCTACGTCTTCAACGTCTTCCTGCTGGGCCAGAAGGGCACCATCAAGGACAACCTGGTCTGGTCGCCCGCCAAGTACCCGGGCCAGACGAGCTGGGCCAGCTACCCAACGGTGCTGCCCGATAGCGGCGACGTGACTCACCACCCGTTCCAGCTCGAGATCAATCACTTCGTGGATTGCATCTTGGCGGACAAGGAGTCGCACACGAACGTAGCCGACGCCGTGAAGTCGCATGAACTGGCCATGGCGGCCGACATGTCGGCGGCGCAGGGCGGCGTGCCCGTCAAGCTGCCGGTGCTCGACTAGGCTCGCCCCACCGAGGGTAGCGCCAACGCAACCGGGACGCGCGACCGCAAGGCCGCGCGTCTTTGTGCGCTCGCCTCCTTCCTCCCTTGACACCACCGAGGCTTGTTGCTAATATCCGCAACAAGCTCCGCCCTTCCCGGGTGGGGCCATCACCTTCTCCGGGAGGGGTGCCATGCGCCGCCTCGCACTGCTGATCATCGTCGCCTTGGCTCTCACTGCCTGCAGCGGAGCTACCTCCCAGCCTGCTCCCGACGCCAACGCGCCCGCACCAACGCGGTCCATCGTCGTCGCCATCGGCGGGGAGAGCGAAGAGGGGTACGATCCTCTGCTGGGCTGGGGCCGTTACGGCTCCCCTCTTTTCCAGAGCACCCTGCTCAAGCGCGATTCCCAGCTCAACCTCGTCCATGACCTCGCCACCGACGTGCAGGTCAGCGACGACGGCCGCACCTGGACCGTAACCATCCGGCCGGACGCCCGCTTCTCCGACGGCTCCGCCGTGACGGCGTCGGACGTGGCTTTCACCTTCCTCACCGCCGCCGGGACGGCCGGCCTGGCCCCCGACCTCAGCGCTCTGGAAGCGGCCGAGGCGCCGGACGACCACAC
>JAAYAV010000372.1 GCA_012719195.1 Anaerolineae bacterium
GCTTGGCCGGCCGACTCATGGGCGGGATGGAGCACGCAGATGCCGATGCGGTTGCGCATGAAAGTGCTGAGGGCCTGACCGGACATCTCGAAGGTGATGCGACCCTCGGCATCGCCGGTGATCTCCGCCGCCCAGGCGAAGGCGATCTCGCGCTGGCGGTGCAGGGCGAGGAAGCGCAGCAGGAAGCCGCCGTCACGCTCTTCGAGGTGATGGCCGGACAGCACCGCCGGGATGGTGCCCCAGTTGCGGTCGCGCACGGCCACGTAGATGCGACGCACCAACTCGCGATCGCCCAGGCGCAGGTAGCGGAGGTCGCCCAGGTTCGGGTCGTAGTAGAGGGACAAGGGACCGGCCCGCAGTGGGCGCCAGTCGGACGGCTTGTCGGGGCGGCCGAAGCGAAGGCAGTTGCGGTCGGTCAAGGCTGTCCTCCCGAGCGTCGGTCGCCGGGGTGAGCGGCCACCGCGTTGGCGAATGGTAGCATCGGCGCTGGTTGCCATCAACGGCGAGCGAGACCATTGCCTACCGCATCGGCCGCGGGGATGGCATAATGGAGCCAGGATACTTGTAGGAGGGTACAGGCGATGCAGCCGGAGATAGTGGCGGACACCCAGTGCGAGATCGGCGAGAACCCGCTGTGGCACCCTTTGGAGAAGCGCGTCTACTGGACCGACATACCGCGCGGCCGCATGTACTGGTATGACCCGGCTACCGGTGCGCACAAGTGCTTCTACGAGGGCGACGTGGTGGGCGGCTTCACCATCCAGGCGGATGGGGCGCTGTTGCTGTTCATGGCGCGGGGGGCGATCAAACTCTGGAAGTCGGGCCAGTTCACCACGATCATAGACGAGATCCCGGCCGAGCGGGAAAGCCGCTTCAACGACGTCATTGCCGATCCGTACGGCCGGGTCTATTGCGGCACCATGTCCACCGAGTCGCGGCTGGGACGCCTCTACCTGCTGGAGACCGACGCCACCCTGAAGCTGATCCTGGACAATGTCGGAACGTCCAACGGGCTAGGCTTCACGCGGGATCAGAAGAGCGTCTACCATACGGATTCCAGGAAGCGGGAGATCTACCGCTTCAAGCTGCACTACGACACCGGCTACCTCAGCCACCGGCAGGTCTTCGTCAGCGTTCCCGAGGGCGAAGGCGGCCCGGATGGGATGACGGTAGACGCCGAGGGGCGGGTGTGGTCGGCGCGCTGGGACGGGGGCTGTCTCGTCCGGTACGACGCCGAGGGCAAGGAAGAGCGCCGGATCGAGTTCCCGGCGCGCAAGGTGTCTAGCCTGACCTTCGGGGGCGACAAGTACGAGGACGTCTACGTGACCACGGCAGGCGGTCAAGACCGGGAGAACGAGGGGTCTGGCGCCGGCGCGCTGTTCCGGGTGCAAGTGGGCGTCAAGGGAGTGCCCGAGTTCATGTCGCGGGTGGGTATGCCGCCGGAGATGTAGCCGGGGTCCGCTAGAACCGAGCGGGGGGTGCTAACCGTAGCGCCCCCCGTGTGCATGCTAGGCCTCGGGGGCGCCCGCGTTCAGCCAGCGCCCGGTGGCTTCGAGGACGCCGGTCTTGTGAACCAGGTTCTGGCGCCGCACCGGTACCATGTCAACCAGGTTGAAGCCGGTGGTGCTCAGGGTGCGCTCCAGGCTGACGCAGCAGTTCGGAGCGCCGCCGCC
>JAAYAV010000373.1 GCA_012719195.1 Anaerolineae bacterium
CCTGGCGCGAGCTCTTTCACTGGCCGGTCGGCGGCAGGCCTGCCTACGGCCCGCCCGGCCCCTACAACGTCCACCTCGGCCGCCGCGTGCGCGAGGCCTGCACCCGCCACGGCCTCCTCGACCGCTCACCCCGGTACATCCCGCCCGGCCCCCTCGGGATCAACAAACGCCTGGCGGAGAGGCTGTTCGTCCGCATGTATGACCTCCAGAACGACGGCGCCCCGGGCCCGCAGGTGTGGGCCTACCGCAAGGCGGCCTGGGCGGTGGATGAGGCCGACGTGGGCGTGGATCAGCTCTACCGCGAACAGGGCCTCGCCGGGCTCCGGCGTCTGCCCGGCCTCGGGGAGTCCCTCGCCGGCCACATCGCCCGCTGGCTGGACCTCGGAGCCCCCGATAGGCCCGCCTAGGACTGCTCCCCGGAACCAATGCCTCCTCACCTCCGTCCTAGAGACCAGGAGGTTATGATGAGACTTCACGCAATCGTGTTACTGGCGTTACTGGGAGCCTTTCTGGCCGGGTGTGCCACTGCCGGTAGCGCCCCGTCCCTGGACGGCACCTCGTGGCGGCTCCAGTCCTGGTCCGAGAGCACCCTAGACCCCACCGACTACAACCTCACTCTCCAGTTTGAGGACGGCAACCTGGGCGGCACCTCGGCGGTGAACTCCTACGGCGGCCCCTACACCGCCACCGCCGGCGGTGACCTGCAGATCGGCGAGGTGGTGTCCACCCTAATGGCCGGCCCCGAAGACGCCATGCGCGCTGAGGCAGCCTACCTGGAGCGGCTGCAGCAGGTGGAGAAGTTCAGCCTCAGCGGCGACACCCTCACCCTCCTCGACGCCGAGGGCAACGAGCTGCTCGTCTACGCCCGGGAGTAGCGAGAGGAACGACCGCTGGAGAGTGGCAGGAGGTCGGCAACGGACGGAGGAGGAAAGCGCCTCCCAGCCTCCAGCGCTCGACGAGTCGCGCAACACCTGTGACTATCCGCCAAGGGCTGTCTACTGGTTACCATTTGACGCCCTTCACAGTTGCCGCGCCACCCTCTCGGTGCTAACTTCGTCCCGTATTCCCGGCCCAACCCAGAGCCGGGCACACTGATTCGAGGGAGACCATCAGATGGCCAACAGCAAGAGCAGCCGCCGCACCTTCCTTCGGGGAGCCGCTGTAGGGGCCGGCGTTGCCGCCACCTCCGCGCTACCCGTTTCCGCCCAGGAGGCCGACAGCGGACTGCAGGCCGACGTAGTAGTAGTGGGAGCCGGATTCGCTGGCCTGACTGCCGCCCTGCGTGCCGTCAGCGACGGAGCCAGCGTCATCGTTCTAGAGAAGCAAGAGTGGCCGCCCAGGTCCAACACTGCGGTCTGCTATGGCGCCACCTACTGCTTCGACAGCCAGTTCCAGCGCGATGAGGGTCTCGCCGCCTCCGTGGATGAGCACTACGAGGACATGCGCAAGTACATGCCTTGGGGCGACCCTGACCTTCAGCGTGCTTGGGTGGAGAACATCGGCCCGGCAATAGACCTGCTCACCTCGCACGGCATGGCGGTCTATCCCTATGCGTACCCGTTCGAGCGTAACGGCCTGCGCGTGCCCCCGGCGGACTTCTTCGACGCCGTGGTTCCGGCCCTGGAAGAGGCGGGCGTGAGCATCATGGCGTCCACCCGCGCCGAGCGCTTGCTCCGTGACGATGACGGTGTCGTGGTGGGCGTACGGGCCAAGGGAGCGGACGGCAAGGGCTTCGACGTCCACGCCGCGAAGGGCGTCGTGTTGGCTGGCGGCGGCTTTCAGCTCAACAACGATCTCGTCACTCGCTACGTCTCGCCCGACGCCACGCGCGCGACTAGCCTGCAGCGTTGGGGCCTGGGCGGCACCGGCGACAGCCTGATCATGGCCCTCGATGCGGGCGCCAAGGCCAGCCCGGACATGAACACCTTCTACGGCCACCTCGTCTTCCTCACCGAGGACGGCCAGCGGCCCGAAGGCTTCCGCGGTTCGTCCGCCGGCTCCCTGAAGTTCGACGTCCTCTGCGCCGTCGTCAACATCTACGGCAAGCGCTTCACCGACGAGTCCGCCAGCAGCGAGATGATCGCCCAGGACGCCCTGCTGCAGCCGGAGTCGGTTCTGCCGCCCTACGGCCGCGCCTTCGTCATCCTCGACGACACCATCTACCAGAACCGTGCCGGTGACTTCGAGTCAGCCGCCAAGCAGAACAGCGTGATCGCTTCCGCCGACACCCTCGAGGAGTTGGCCGAGAAGGTGAAGGCCTGGGGCGTCGACGGGGCACAGATGCTCGCCACCATCGAGGAGTTCAACGCCGCCATCGAAGCAGGCAAGGCCAACGAACTGGTCCCGCCCAAGTCCGTGGAGCAGGAGGCCGGCTACGTCTACACCTTGCCGCTGGTGAACAAGATCGAGACGGGGCCCTTCTACGCCGTGCCCACCAAGCCGGCGCTCACCTTCACCGAGGGCGGCATCATGATCAGCCCCGAGGGCTCGGTCCTCGACCGCGACGGCAACCCCGTCCCGCGGCTCTTCGCCGCCGGTGATGC
>JAAYAV010000374.1 GCA_012719195.1 Anaerolineae bacterium
ATGGCGAGGGTGGCCGGGTCCACCTGGTTGCGCACCGCCACCAGGCCGAAGGAGTCGTCCAGCACCGTGTAGAGCAGGGCGGCCAGGGCTACGATGCCGACGAGAGTGCTCACCTGGAAGATCACGCGCCATAGGTGGCCGCGACGATGCCGCCCCTCCAGGTTCGGGCGGTAGGTGGTCGTGGCCTCGGCGGGGGCGAAGAGGCGAGCGCTTCCGACGTTCATTCGTACACCTCGCGGAACCTATTCACCACCCAGCGACTGACCAGGTTCAGCGTCAGAGTGATGACGAAGAGCACCAGGCCGATGGCGAAGATGCTGTTGTAGTCAATGGAGTCGTAGCTAAGGTCGCCGCCGCTGATGCGGGCGATGTGGCCGGTCATGGTCTCGGCCGGTTGGAAGGGGTTGAAGGTCAAGGCGGGCCCGGCACCGGCGGCAATGGCGACGATCATCGTCTCGCCGATGGCGCGGGAGATGGCCACCACTACCGCCGCCGCGATGCCCGACAGCGCTGCCGGCAGCACGACCTTGAGGGAGGTCTCGAGCTTGGTGGCTCCCAGGCCATAGGCGGCCTCGCGCAGGGAGCGGGGCACGGAACTGAGGGCGTCCTCGCTCATGGAAGTGACCAGCGGCAGTATCAGGATGCCCATCACCAAGCCGGCGGAGGCGGTGTTGTAGATGCTCACCACGTCGCGGCCGAGCAGGGAGCGCAGCAGGGGCGTCATGGCGGTGAGGGCGAAGTAGCCGTAGACCACCGTGGGCACCCCGGCCAGCACCTCGAGGATGGGCTTGAGGGTGCCGCGAGCTCGAGGAGTGGCGTACTCGCTCAGGTAGAGGGCCACCGCCAGCCCCAGCGGCAGGGCCACCAGCATGGCGATGGTGCTGGTCATCAGGGTGGCGTTGACCAGAGGCCAGATGCCGAACTGACCGATGGCCGGCTGCCAGGTGGTGCCGGTCAGAAACTCGGCGATGGAGACCGCGGGGCTGCCGAAGAACAGCAGCGACTCCTTGCCCAGGACGTACACGATGCCGATGGTGGTGAGCACGGTGACGGCGCCGCAAAGGAAGAGCAGCGCCTCGATGGCTCCCTCCATTGGGCGCCGGCGCCGGCGGAGCGAAGCCGGGATCGGCTGGGCGACCTGCGCCTGATCGGGCGTGGCGGCCGGGCTGGCCGGCAGGGTGGCGATTCGATGCATGTTGTCAGGTCCTATCCGCGCAGGGGCGACAGGCCGGCCGGCCTGTCGCGTCGCGTACTAACACTCGACTAAGTGGTTCCCGGTTCAGCAACGGTGCAGCGATCCTACTGGCCGACGGCCTCGAGCCAGGCCTGGCGCGCCTCGTCGAGGGCGGCGCTGTTGGCGGGGAAGTAGCCCACCGAGCCGATCTCCTCGTTGACGTAGGTGAGGTAGAAGTTGACGAAGGCGGCCACCTGGGGCTTGCTCTGCAGGATGTCGGCGTCGGTGTAGAGGTAGAGCGGCCGGGCCAGGGCGTAGTCGCCGCTGTCCACGGTGGCGTCGGTGGCTTCCACGCCGTTGATGGAGAGGACACGCAGGGTGTCGGCGTTCTCGCTGTAGTAGGCGTAGCCGAAGTAGCCGATGGCATAGGGGCTGCCCAGCACTCCCTGAACCAGGACGTTGTCGTCCTCGCTCATCTGCTGGTTGGCGGCGCTGAGGGAGCGGGCCTCGTCCCCATCGAACACCTCTTCCACGAAGTAGTCGAAGGTGCCGCTGTCGGTGCCGGGGATGAAGCGCTGGATGGGCTCGGCCGGCCAGTCGGGGTTCACGTCCGACCAGTTGGTGGCGTCGGCGGAAAAGATGGCGGCCAACTGCTCGAGGGTGACGTCGTTGATGAAGTCGTTCTCCTGACTGACCACTACGGCCAGAGCGTCGGTGCCGACGCGGATCTCGAGGGGCTCACGGCCGATAGCGCGACACGACTCGATCTCGGAGTCCTTGATGCCGCGGCTGGCGTTGGCGATGTCGGTCTCGCCCGCCTGGCAGAAGCGCTCGAAGCCGGCGCCGCTGCCGATGCTGTCTATGGTCAGGTTGCCGGCATAGCCCTCATCGCGGAAGCGCTCGGCCATGCGCTCGGACAGAGGGAAGACGGTGGAGCTGCCGGCGGTGATGATGTCGCCCTGGACGTCAAGTGGGTTGACCTCGGGTAAGGCAACTCCCGCCTCGGCCGGAGTAGCAGCAGGGGCGGCGGGGGCGGTCGCGGTGGCCGCCGGGGCGGTGGTGGCGGCAGGAGCGGCTGAGCCACAGCCGGAGATCAGCCCGGCGACAAGGACAACGACGGCGGCCATGCCTACAAAGGACTTTCGCATTCATTCCTCCTCGGTCTCGCTAGTTAGCGGTGCCGGTTGGCCGACACAAGAGGAATGTACGCCC
>JAAYAV010000375.1 GCA_012719195.1 Anaerolineae bacterium
CCGCCCCGCACATCGGTGCCGCCCAGGCCTACCGTCAACTCGCGACGCAGCCAGTCGTCCATCTCGGCGTCATTCAGGCTCCTCACCGATGCTGGTACGCGGTCATCTCGGTAGGTGCCGGCGGCCGCGACGATGGACATTCCGCTCGCCCGCGCCAAGGCGACAAGCGCCGGCACGTTCCGACCCACGCCCAGGGGCGTGCACTCAAATAGCGCCGTGATCCCCGCAGACCGAGCCTCTTCCAGCCGCGGCGCCATGACGGCAACCACCTCCGCGACTGCCGCGTCTCCGAAGCCGGGCGCGTCCGGCGCGCGGAGATCGGTGACCAGGTGCTCGTGGGGTAGGATCATCCCCAGGCTGTCAGTGTCCGCGGTGCCGGTGACGGTAACCAGATGGCTCATACGCTCCCCTCTAGCGGCGACGAGCGCGCCCTAGACAATCAGCCCCAGGCGCTCGTCCAGCCCAAACATGATATTCATGTTCTGGACCGCCTGGCCCGACGCGCCCTTGACCAGGTTGTCTATGGCGGAGCAGACAATCAGCTGGCCCGGCCGCACTTCCGAGAGTGAGATCACGCACCGGTTGGTGTAGTTGACGTGCGCCAGCGTGGCCAGCTTGCCCTCGGGCAGTACGTGCACGAACGGCTCCCCGGCGTAGGCCTGCTCGTAGAGCTCATGCACCCGCGCCAGACTCCACTCCGGCTTCACCCAGACGTACATGGTGGAGAGTATGCCCCGGGTCACGGGGAGCAGATGGGGCGAGAAGGTCACCTCATACGGTCCGCCGCCCGCCGCGTTGAGTTCCTGCTCCATCTCGCTGATGTGGCGGTGCCGGTAGCCGATATTGTAGGGCGAGAGGTTCTCGTTGGCCTCCACGAAGTGGGTCGTGAGGCTCAAGCCGCGCCCGGCACCGGATACGCCTGTCTTGGAGTCCACAATGAGACGCCTGTCGGAGAGGGCGCCCGCCTCGGCCAGGGGCCGCAATCCTAGGATGACGCTGGTGGGGAAGCAGCCGGGATTGGCCAGAAGATCGGCCTTGGCAATCTGATCTCGATACACCTCAGGGAGGCCGAAGACAGCTTCACTGAGCATGCCGGGCTCGGTGTGATCGTGGTTGTACCAGCGCTGGTAGTCAGCCGCCTCGTGCAGCCGGAAGTCGGCGCTCAGGTCGATCACGCGAGTACCCGCGGCACGGACGCGCTTCACCATGTCCACTGAGACACCATGAGGCAGGCAGAGGAAGGCCACATCCACCGATCCCGGATCGGCGCTCTCGGCCGAGACCAAGGTCTGGTCGTAAGGGCAGGCGAAGACCTCGGAGTACCTCTGGCCGGTGTAGCTCTCCGAGGTGCAGAAGCCGAGCTCGACTTCCGGATGCAGCGTGAAGCTCTTGAGCAACTCGTTGCCGGTATAGCCGGTGGCGCCGATGATGCCGACCTTGATCATCTCCACTACCCCCACGAAGCTGAAGCTGCGAACCGGGCAGCGCTGGCCGGCAGGCGAAAAGCCCCACCACCCTCTCGGCAACTGGCTCGGAGGGCGCCTCGAGGCTATCATTTCATTGTATGCACTTGGCCTGGAATAGTCCAGACGCGATCTTGCCGGGTCGGGAGGGGTCTCTCGCGCGCGGTTCCGCCCCCGCGCGCGGCTTAGGCGCCGCCAGTTGTCTGTTCTCGCACCCCTATTGTATGATGGGTACCAGTGCCCAGCCGGTGGCACATCGGCCGGGCCCCGTAGCCTTTGCTTCATCGCAACCGACTGGAGAGGTGGACCAATCAGCAGCAGAGACTTCCGTATCAATGAGCAGATCCGCGTGGCAGAAGTCCGAGTCATCGATCACGACGGCAAACAGCTAGGCGTGATGCCTACGCGGCAGGCTCTGACGGTGGCGGCCGAACGAGGGATGGATCTTGTCGAGGTAGCTCCCAACTCCGACCCTCCGGTTACCAGAATCACCGACTACGGTAAGTTCGCCTACCAACGTGCGCGACGGGAGAGAGAGGCTCGCAAGGCCCAGAAGACCACCGAGGTCAAAGAGATTCGTCTCCGGCCGAAAACAGGCGAGCACGACATCGGCTACAAGATGCGGGACGCACGCCGCTTCTTGCAGCGGGGAGATAAGGTGCGCCTGCGTGTCATCTTCCGAGGCAGGGAGATGGCACACATGGAGCTTGGCCACCAGCTGCTGGCCAAGTTGGCGGCCGAACTGCAGGACGTGGGCACGGTCGAGCAGATGCCCTCCCTGGAGGGCCGCACCATGAACCTGGTGCTCGCTCCGCTGAAGGCCAAGTAGGCCGCCCGACACAATCCCACTCCCGATGCTGCTCCGGGCCATCAGCGCGGGGCAGGAAGTTGAGAGTGTGCCCGGTCCATGAGTTATGGGGAGGTAATCGGTAATGCCGAAGATTAAGACGCATAAGGCCACGGCCAAGCGGTTCCAGTACAGCGGCTCCGGCAAGCTGATGCGGACCAAGGGCCCCAAGGGGCACCTGCGCCGCAATAAGTCCGCCCGTCATAAGAGAGGGCTGGCCGAGATGTACGTCGTGGACTCGCACGCCACCAGAGTACGCGTGCGCCGCCTGGCTCCGTACCTAGACTGATAGCCGACCGAGGGGGGTGCTAAGTGCCTAGGGTTAAGGGCGGACCGGTTACTCGTCGCCGCCACAACAAGATTCTGAAGCTGACCAAGGGCCAGTACGGCAGCCGGAGTACCCTCTGGCGCCGTAGCAATGAGGCGATGCTTAAGTCCCTCGCCTATGCCTACCGCGACCGCCGCAACCGCAAGCGCGACATGCGCCGGCTGTGGATCACCCGTATCAACGCCGCCGCCCGCCTGCACGGCCTGAACTACAACCAGTTCATGCACGGTTTGGCCGTCGCCGGCGTCGAGCTCGACCGGAAGTCACTGAGCGATCTGGCCGTGCGCGATCCCGAGGCCTTCGGCCGGCTCGCCGCCACCGCCACCGGCGCCCAGGCCTAGCGCGCAGATACCCGACAGAAAGGTCGGTTCCCAGCCCCTCGTCCACCGGACAAGGGGCTTGTTCTTTTGCCCCGCCCTCGGGACCCGTTGGCCGGGCCCGGGGCGAATGCTATAATCGCCGGGGAGGTGGCGGCATGGTGATCAGCAAGAGTGCCTATTGGGCGCTGAAGGCCGTGGTACACCTGGCCCGCCGGCAGTCCCACCACGGGCCTCAGATCTCGGCCTCGGTGGCCGAAGCCATCGCCGCCCCCAAACCCGGCACCGCCAGCCTCCTCGGCCAACTGGCCGTAGCCGGAGTCCTGGTATCCTTCCGCGGCCTGGGCGGCGGATTCCTGCTCGCCCGCGACCCAGCCGGGATCACCACCCTGGAGGTCTGCCGGGCCGTCTGGGCCGAGGCGCCCTCCCCGGCTGCCGACCTCGACGCGGATCAGCTTGCGTCTGCCGACAGCGTAGACCGTCTGATGCAGGCCCTCAGCGGCGACCTCCATAGTCGCCTGGCGAGCACGACCATCGCCGACCTAGTGCGCGATCAGCGAGTGTCGGGAGCGAGCCGGTGACAGTCCCCGCCCCCCACCTCCCAGCGAGCGCCTTCCCCCGGAGGCATCTGCTTTGACTCTGCCCACCTTCCGTCGCCTCACCCAGCGTGTCTACGTCCAGCCTCTCTCCGACATTCCCGGCCATGTGATCGCCGAACTGGAGCGCGTTCTGCCGCCGCTCCCCGCCGGAGCGGAGGTGGCCGTCACTGCGGGCAGCCGCGGTGTGGCTAACCTCGGCCTCATCCTGCGAACGGTCTGTCAGGCCATACGCGCCCGGGGCGGCGATCCGTTCATAGTGCCCGCCATGGGCTCCCACGGGGGCGCGACTGCCGCCGGCCAGACCGAGCTGCTTCGCTCCCTGGGCGTAACGCCCGAGAGCGTCGGAGCGCCGATTCGCGCGAGCATGGAGGTCGGCCACCTCGGCCATATCTCGGATGGCACCGAGGTAGTCCTGGATGGGCAGGCCCTTTCCGCCCAGGGAATCGTCGTCGTCGGCCGCGTGAAGCCCCACACCGACTTCGACGGGAGCTGGGAGAGTGGTCTGGCCAAGATGATGGCCGTCGGTTTGGGCAAGGAGGAAGGCGCCAAGCGCATGCACAGCCGCGGCGCTGCCGGCCTCGCCGTCCACGTCCCGCAGGCAGCGCGCGTCATCCTGGCGCGGGCGCCGATCGTGGCCGGCCTCGCTATCCTAGAGGACGCCGCCGGGCAGACCGCGCGCGTGGTAGGAGTGAAGCCCGCGGAGCTCTTGGAGCGCGAGGCGACCCTGCTCCAGGAGGCCAAGAGCCACGCGCCCCGCCTCCCCTTCGAGGAGGCCGATCTTCTCATCGTGGACTATCTGGGCAAGGACATCAGCGGGACCGGCCTGGACACGAAGGTGATCGGCCGGATGCGCATCGAGGGGCAGCCGGAGCCGGCGCGACCGCGCATCCGCTGCCTCGCCGCCCTGGACGTCACCGACGCCTCGCACGGCAACGCCAACGGCCTCGGCCTCGCCGATGTGATCACCCAGCGGCTGCTCGACAAGACCGACCTGGAAGCGCTCCGGGTGAATGCCGCCGCCTGCGGCTTCTGGGAGCGCGCCAAAGTTCCGGTCGCCTTCGCCAACGACCGCGAGGCGATCCTCGCTGCCCTGCGCTCCACCGGCGTGCCCGCAGACCAGGCGCGCGTCGCCCGTATCCGGGACACCCTGCACCTGGGGCGGCTGCTGATCAGCGAGGCGCTGCTTCCATCTGTCAGCGGCGACACCGAACTGGACGAGGCTTGCGAGTTGGCCTTCGACGCCACCGGCAACCTCGCCGATCACGAGCGGTTTCCCGACTTCGACTAGCTCATTCCTGCGCTTGGAGACACCCATTGAAGGCAGCCTACCTTGTTCGACCCGGCACCATAGAGATACGCGAAGCACCCCGGCCGGAGCCCGGTCCGGGCCAGGTCCTGGTACGCGTACGTGCCGTCGGCGTGTGCGGCTCCGACGTTCACTACTTCGAGGAGGGCCGCATCGGCGACACGGTCGCCACTGAGCCCCTCATCATGGGGCACGAGTTCGCCGGCGAGGTCGCCGGCTTGGGCGCGGGCGTCAGCGGTATGGCGCTCGGCCAGATGGTAGCCGTCGAGCCGGCCATGCCCTGCGGACACTGCGAGATGTGCCTGGAAGGGCACCCCAACCTGTGCCTGAACATCCGCTTCATGAGCACCCCGCCCGACCAAGGTGCCCTGGCTGAGTACGTCGCCGTCGGCGCAGAGCAGTGCTTCGCGCTGCCGGCCGGCCTGACTGCCGCCGACGGCGCGATGCTCGAGCCGCTCGGTGTGGCGCTGCACTCGCTGCGGCTCGGCCATGTCCATCTGGCGGACACGGTAGCGGTGATCGGCTGCGGCACCATCGGCCTGATGACGCTGCAACTCGCCAAGGCCTCCGG
>JAAYAV010000376.1 GCA_012719195.1 Anaerolineae bacterium
ATCGCGCTTCCGGATCTTAGCGGGCTCAGCTTCGTCGAGAGCACCGAGGCGTTGCTGTTCGCCTTCCGGCCCTCGCGGTTGCTGTTCTGGCTTCCCACCACCTGGGCCTCCGGGGCACTGGCCTACCCCGTTCTGGGTCGCTGGGGAGCAGCCGTCGCGCTCTTGGTACTGGCGCTGGCTGCCGGTCTGGGCCTGCTCTGGTGGCACAGTCGGCTGGTGGCGCGGCTGATGCAGGGGGCGGGGATCCGCCTGCGCACTCAGCGGGTCCGCAGCGAACGCTGGCAGCGGAACTGGCCGGGGCCGCCGCAGCTGTGGGCGCTGCTCCTGAAGGACTGGATCTGCCTGCGTCGCAGCCCGGCCACTGCCCAAGCGCTGGCCATGTCGCCGCTGGTGGCCCTGGGGCTGGGCGTCGTGCCGGTCGTGCTGGTCCGTGGTCTGGCGGCTCCCGATAGTGGCTGGCACCAGACGCTGCCGATCCTGGTGGCCGTTCTGCTAACGGTGGCGGCCAACCTGGCACTGACTTCCATCAGCTCCAACTACTTCGGCACCGTGGATCGCGATGGCCTGGCAACGTTGCTGCTCAGCCCGGTAGACCGGCGCTACGTACTGATCTCCGGCAACCTGGCAGCGCTTGTGCTCGCAATGGCCCTTAGCCTGCTCTTCCTGCTTCCGGTCGCGCTTCTCAGCGGTATGTGGGTGGTGATTGTGGGCGGCCTGGTCCTCGCCCTTCTGCTGAATGTGTCGGCCGCTCCGCTGTACACCCTCGTCGGCATTCTCGGCGCTCGGCGGCAGAATGTGGAGAACTGGAATCAGGACACCGGCAACCTCTGGACGCTACTGGCCTGGCCCTTCGCCATCGCGCCGGCTCTGCTGTTGGTGGTCGTACCCTATCTGCTCTGGCGACCGGCGCTGCTGGTGACGCTACCCCTGGCCGTCGTCTATGCCGTCGGCCTAAACCTGCTCACGCTCCGGCCCCTGGCGCGCCTGCTGGATCGGCGGGCGGGGCAGATCGTGCAGGCGGTGAGCGAGCAGTCTTAGGTTCGGGGCGCCGAGGCCGGCGTCTCCTCGCGTGCTCTGGGCGCGGTTGGGCCCGGCGGTAGGCTCATCGGTGGGGGCAGACATGCAGGATGCGGTGGCTTTCGATTTCGGCCCGTTTCCGGTGCTGACGACGGAACGGCTGATCCTGCGCGCGCTGACGCCGGCTGACGCCGGGGACGTGTTCGTCTTCTGGGGCGACCCGGAGGTGCAGCGCTTCAACGCCGAGCCGTCGCGTGATTTCGAGGAGACGCGGCAGTTCATCCGGGAGATGCACGCCGCCTACCAAGCCGGAAGATCGGTGATGTGGGCGGTGGCCGAGCGCTGCGACGGCAGAGTCGTCGGCGCGGTGAGCCTGCACGACTGGAGCCGCCGCCACCAGCGGGCCGAGGTGGGCTATACCTTGGCGCGGTCGTGGTGGGGCCGCGGAATGGCGTACGAGGCAGTCGCTGCCGTATGCGCCTTCGGGTTCGACCAGATGGGCCTGCACCGCATCGAGGCGGAGACCATCGCCGATAACCACCGTTCTGTGCGCCTGCTCGAGCGGCTTGGCTTCCAGCGCGAAGGAACCAGGCGCGAGTATTCGCTGGAGGATGACGGCTTGTTCCATCACAGCGCCATGTACGGCCTCCTGGATTATGAGTACCAACGCCCTGAGTGTCTCTAGGTGCACCCTCGGTTCGTCGAGTGTCCTGGAGGACTTCGGGCTCTCGGCCTAGGTTGCGTCTCGGCCGACGGAAGGTAGAATTAGTGTCCGCTGCGATCCACTAGCGCTCCGGGCCTTGACCCCACCGCGGCCGTCCTTGAGGGGGAGTGGGGTCCCGTCTTGCCGCGGTGATCGCGCCTCGAGACACATCCGTGCAGGGGGAGGGTGGCATGAAGAGGGCAGTGATCATTGGCGCCGGAGTGGCCGGCGTTACCAGCGCCGCCCGGCTGGCCAAGGCCGGGTACCGCGTTACCGTGCTCGAGAAGCAGCCCACCCCGGGTGGTAGGTTGGCCGCTCTCCGCCGCGACGGGTTCCACTTCGACATGGGGCCTTCCCTCTTCCTGATGCCCCCCACCTTCGCCGCCACCTACGCCGACTTGGGTGAGCGGATGGAGGACCACCTCGACCTGATCCGCATTGACC
>JAAYAV010000377.1 GCA_012719195.1 Anaerolineae bacterium
AGCAAGGAGACGGTGGACCAAATCGTGGAGCTCAGCATCCGCTACGGCATCATCACCCCTTACACCAGCTACCTGGTGGAGGAGCCCGAGGCGGCCCTGAGCGAGGCAGGCCGGCGCGGCATCGCCGAGCGTGAGCTGGACGCCATCCAGGCGGCGCCCGCCGCCGCGACTTACGGTGCTGATGCCGTGGGGAGGGCGGAGGCGCAGGCCGCCTTGGAAGCCGCCGACGCACCGGCGCCCGCACCCACTGCCGCCGGCGTCGATGCCGGGGTGGCCCAAGTGGTGACGGTCGGCCCGAAGGCGTTCCTGCTGCGCGACGGCACCTGGTACGATACCACCTTCGGATTCGATCACATGACGGCCGACGACATCACCCTGGCCTCCGACGAGTTCTTCGCCCTTCTCGGCGAGTACCCCGAAGCGGGTCGCTACTTCGCCCTGGGCGAGCGGGTGGTGGTGGTCCTGGGCGTAAAGGCCTACCGGTCGGTGGCAGAGCCGGCGGTGAGCGCCGCGACGGCCATCACGCCCACGCCAGTGCCGTTGCCTGCTCCCGGTGGCACGGGAGATCAGGATCTGCTCGACTGGGTGCAGCGCCTGCTGGAGGAGCTGCTGGGCCAGTAACCGCGTCGTTCCTTCGCGACGCCCCTCTTGTCCCGGGCGGGTGATTGCCGGACAATGGCGGTAGGAGGTGAGGCCATGGACGACTCTGCCATGCTCATAGTCAAAGAAGGACCCGAGCTTGGCCGTCGCTGGCAGCTGCAGACAGAGGTCACGCTCCTCGGACGGGCCAAAGACGCCGACATCACCATAGACGACCGCCGCATCTCCAGCCGCCACGCGCAAGTAGTCCATCGGGACGGGCAGCACATCCTGCAGGACCTAGGCAGCAAGAACGGCACCTATCTCAATGGCGAACGTCTGCAGGGCCAGCGGGCCCTGGCGGACGGAGACGAGATCTGCCTGGCCATGGTGGTGGTGATCACCTACGTGGCGGCGGGGCGCACCATGCCCCTCATGTTCCGCGAGGGCCTGCAGCGCGGTGTGCGGCTGGACGCACACACCCGGCGCGTGCTGGTGGACGGGGCCGAGCTAGACCCGCCCCTCTCCCAGGCGCAGTTTCGCCTGCTGCAGATGCTCATCGAGGCGGACGGGGCGGTGTGCACCCGCGACCGTATCATGGCAACGGTCTGGCCCGAGGAAGACGAAGAGGGCATCACCGAGCAGGCCATCGACGCGCTCGTGCGTCGCCTGCGAGACCGGCTAGCGGAACTGGATCCGGATCATACCTATGTAGCAACGGTGCGCGGGCACGGCTTTCGCCTGGAGCAGAAGCCGGGAGGATAGTGGCGCCCGCAAAGGGAAAGACAAGAGGGCGGGAGAGATCCCGCCCTCTGTTGGTCTCTGGGCCGTAGCCGTTAGGCCTTGATGTAGAACTGCGAGGTAGTGAAGATCTGCGGCGGCTGGGTAGGATAGCCTTCCTCGGGTACGTTGCGGAAGTTGTCCTTGCAGACGCCGTAGCGGCCGGCATCGGGCTCGCCCAGACAGCCGATCTGCCAGATGTTCTCGGCATGTAGCCTCAGGGCTTCCTTCTGCATCTCGTTACGGACGTCGGCCGAGGTCTCTGCCAGGATCTGATCGTACATTCCCTGCAGCTGCTTGACCTCCTCCGGCGGCTCCTCGCCTTCCTCACCACCGGAAGCGTACCAGAGGCCCCACTGCGGCGCCCAGTGCTGGTTGCCTTCCTGGGTGCAGAAGGTCTCGCGCAGGACCGGCGGGTTGCCGGCGAAGCCGAGGTTGGCGGCGTAGGAGGCGATGTCGTGGCTGAGCCCGTGGACGTACGGGGTCCAGAGCCGCTGCTCAGTGGGCTTGACGAGGATCTCGATACCCACTTCCCTCAGGTAGTCCTTGATGATCTCCTGGATCTCGACGTTCTCCGCCGGCCAGGGTGTGCCGACCGAGTTCACCAGAGAGAGCTTCTGACCGTCGGGACGGAGGCGGATGCCCTCGCTGTCACGCTCGGTGAGGCCCATCTCGTCCAGCAGTTGGTTGGCGAGGTCGGGATCGAACTGGGCGTAGGCATCGGCCAGGCTCTGCTCGAACCAGGGCGAAGCCACGGCGCAGGTCGCCGCCGACGGGGTCGCCAGGCCCTTGTAGAGCAGGTCGTTGATCTCGTTGCGGTCGAAGGCAACGGAGAAGGCGATGCGGAAGTTGAGGTTGTTGAAGAGCTCCTTGAGGACCGGGTCGGTGTGGTGGTAGTTGAAGTAGATGCTCCCGTAGTTGGTGCCCGGGTTGACCAAGCTGACCACGTGGTACTCGCCCTTCTCGGCGTTCTCCATCACGGTGGGCCGGTTAGCCAGGCCGCCGGGGCCGCTGTGCCACTCGAAGTCCACCTCGCCGGCCACGCACTTCAGCAAGGTCGCCTCCGCGTCGGAGACCAAGGTGCGCTGCTTGCCATCGAGGTAAGGCAGCTGGTTGCCGGCGGTGTCTACCTTCCAGTAGTAGGGGTTGCGCTCGAAGATGTGCACCGGCTGGTCCACCGTGTTGGTGGGAAGCCAAGCGGCGATGTACGGGCACCCGGGATTGTTCCAGGAGGCGTTCTTGGCCCCGAACAGGTCAATCCAGGTGTCGAAGCCTTCCTCCGCCATGGCCGCATCAAGCGCTTCCTTGTCGGCATAGGTGGGGTGGAACTGCTTGAGGTAATGTGCGGGAGCGTACATCCACTGGTTGGGCAGCAGTTCCTCGAACATGCCGTTGGGGGCGGCGAAGGTGATCTTGACGGTGTAGTCGTCCACCTTCTCCACCGTTGCCGGCTCACCCGCGGCTTGGAAGGCTCCAGGCACGGTGGGTGTGAGCTCGGTGTTCAACATCATGTCGTTCCACCAGAACATGACGTCGTCGGCGGTGAAGGGCTCGCCGTCGCTCCAGCGCACGCCTTCACGCAGGTACAGGGTGATGACGGAGCCGTCATCGTTCCACTCCCAGGACTTGGCCAGCACGGGAACCATGCTGGAGAAGTCGGGGCTGTAGGTATTCATGGGCTCGAAGAGGGAATACCATTCCTGGTAGGTGCTGCCGGTGGTGACGGTCTTCCAGTCGCCGCCATAGGTTCCGACCTCGTGCACCGGGTCGATCACCAGCGGTTCCAGCGGCAGACGCTCTTCCACCGGCGGGAGGGTGCCCGCAGCCACCATCTCCTCCAGCATGGGCGACTGGCCGAACTTGGAGGCGGGCGCTTCTGCTGCTGGAGCAGTGGTCGCGGCGGGGGCGGTCGTCGCCTCGGCGGGGGCAGTCGTCGCCTCGGCGGGAGCGGTGGTGGCCGCCGGGGCAGGGGCTCCGCCGCAGGCAGCTAGCGCTGCTACGGACGAGGAGAGTCCTACTACCCTAAGGAATGCACGTCGTCCCATCAAGTTCGTCGCCATCTCTTCCTCCATCGGTTCGCGTCCGGACACGGATCACCATCGATCGGGGCGGGCCAACGGGTGCGCCCTCGCCACTACCTAATTGTGTAGCGCCAACGGATGTCTGTCAACACCTATCCCCCGTTGGCTACCCCCTCCAGTTCAGTACCGTCTCTACCATGGCCTTGTACATGGGGTAGGCCTTCTCCCCTAGACCGCGGATGTAGGGCGAGGCAGTGGCGGAGACGATCAGGCCGCGCCGGTCGTCAAAGGTGTCCTCGATGAGGGCAGCCACTTCCTCGGCGATCTCCCGGGGCTTGGCCTCGTACATACGGGCGATCTGGATGTTGCCCTCCAGCGTCATCTTTCCGCGCGCCACCGCCTTGGCGTCCCGCGCGGTGATGTCGCCCATGGGCGGGGCCTCGAAGGGGTGAAGCACGTCCACGCCCTCATCGACGAAGCCCTGGATGACCTTGCCGATGCTGGCGTGGCAGTGGACGTGCACCCGGCCGCCCGCCTCGTGGATGACGTCCATAATGGGCTTGTCGTACTGGACGTTGAAGTCGTAGAAGTCCTTGGGCCCGTGCAGCGGCGGCACGATGTACTCCTGCCCTTGGATGCTGAAGTAGGGGCCGATCCCCGCCGCCAGTAGCCGCTTCAGGCTGGTCAGGGTGATCTGCATGTGCCGCTCCAGGAGGGCGTGCAGGACGTCGCGGCAGTCCATGGACATGATGGCGAAGTGGTCCGACCCGCAAAGGGCGGCGACGGCTCCGCCGGGATTGGAGCCCAGGCTGACGTCGACGATGCCGGCGTCGCCCATC
>JAAYAV010000378.1 GCA_012719195.1 Anaerolineae bacterium
CGTGCGGCCGGCCGGGTAGGGCGGCCACGGGGGGCCGCCCCTGCCGCAGCCCGCGAAGGCGGGCTTCGCCAACCCGTAGCCCCGGCCATTCATGGCGGGGCGACCACATGCGGCGCGTCCACGTGGCGGGGCGGCCACGGGGGGCATCTGCTCCAACTAAATGCTCTTGGAGGCTCGAGGGCCGCAGTTTCGGTTAGCGTAGCGGGGGGCGCGGGAGAGGACAAGGCCATCGGGAATGGGCGCTATGATTGAAGGTGGGATGGTGGGCGCCTGAGCGCGAGTGCGACGGGAAGGCCTGATGAAGCCGGCGGAGCGACCTCGTTCCACGAAGAAGGCCACTGGGTCAGCGCCGGTGTAGGCTAGTTGGGGCACCCACTGGACTAGCAGGGGCAAAGAGACGTCGTAGACATCCACTGCTGCTCGTCCAGCGATCTCCAGGCGCAGGCCCTGCAGCACCTGGGAGATGATCAGGACCGCCCAGAGCTGTTGCTGTATCACTACCGGCTTGGCCGACCAGAGCAGATGTAGGCCTAGCTCGCGTTTGATGAGCTTGAAGGCCAGCTCGATGTCCCAGCGGTAGGTGTAGAGACGAGCGATGTCGACAATGGGCAGTAGAGAGGGATCGAGCACGTTGGTGATGTAGCTGAAAGTGGTGGTACCGACCTGGAAGCGGACCAACCTGACGGCATATTGAGCCCGGTCAGCGCGGTACGCCCCCAGGAAGACCAGGCCGTCGAAGCAGTCACCCTCCTGGTAGAAGGTGTGCAGACACTGGAAGGAGGTCTTGGCGCGCAGGCGGGAGACGTAGTAGTGACCGGCGTCGGTGAGATAGTCGAACCAGGCAAAGCCGAAGTAGCCCAGGTCACAGAGGATGAGGGCGCCGGGGTCGAGGGACTGGAGCATGTCGCGCGCGTCGGCCTTCTCGTTCTGGAGAGGATTCTCAATGTAGCGCACCTGTCGCCACTGCTGGAGGCGGATGTCGAACAGGCCAGCGAGCTTGCCGGGAAGGAGGGCGGCAGCGTCATCGGGAAGGGGGCGGAGGTGGGGGAGGGTGCGGGCCACCTTGTCTAGGGTAGTCTGATCCAGGGCCAGGACGGAGGTGGCGAAGGGAGCCAGCCGGGGAATGGCGTAGGGAGTGAGTCGAGAGGCCAACACCTGGGTGATATGGGCAAACAAGCGCTCCACCGGTGCCGTGCCTTCCTTGGCCAAGCGTTTGTAGATGGCCTCGTCGGTGACCGGGAAGCGGGGATAGAACCAGAGACCGGTGTGGGAGAGCAGGCGCCAGAGCGCCGTCTGGTTGGAGAAGCCACGCAGCACACAGACTAGCATGCCCGCCCATAGGCACAGGCTGGGAAGGATACGCGGCCGTCCCCGACCGAGACGACGGCTCTCCTCAAGGTCAGGCTGAAGGTCGGTTATGGCTTGCTGGAGGAAGGCCTCAATGTCACCGACGACGCTCTCGTGCTGGGAGACTATCTGGGCGGGCGCAGTTGGTCCCACATGCCACCTCGAAAACAACCGTGATGACACATGGGACCATCAACTGCTGTGCCAATCCTGAATTAGTTGGAGCAGATGGC
>JAAYAV010000379.1 GCA_012719195.1 Anaerolineae bacterium
CTTGAAGCACCTGACCTGAATGGGGGGACCGGTAGGGCCAGCTGCGGCATCGCTGACCGCCCATGCCCGCGCGACTCTCGAGCCTGGGAGCTGGGTTCTCCTCGCCGTGGGCAGGCAAAGTCTCGAGGAGGGCAGTCATGCTTGATCGAGTGAGCCGAAGAGGGTTCCTGCGAGTGACGGCAATGGCAACGGCCATGGGAGCGGTTGCTGCCTGCGGTGGAGGCGCCGCCCCGACGCAAGCACCAGCCGAACCGGCGGCTACCACGGCGCCGGCAGCCACAACCGCGCCCGTTGAGACAGCGGCCAAGTACTCAGAGTCGCCTGCACTGGCAGAGCTGGTCGCCGCCGGCACGCTCCCGCCGGTGGAGGAGCGGCTGCCGCTGGAACCGATGGTCGTCCAGGTGGTGGATCGCCCCGGCGAGTACTGCGGAGACCTGCACCGCGTGCTGACGGGCCCGACCGACATGGGCGGCTACACGGCGATAATGCGCGAGAGCTTCGCCGGATGGGACTTCCGCAGCGGCAACATTGAAGTGATCCCCAACATGGCCACGGGTTGGGACATCAGCGAAGACGCCAAGGTGTATACCTTCCACATGCGCAAGGGCATGCGGTGGTCGGACGGCGAGCCGTTCACGGCGGACGACTTGGTCTTCTGGTACCAGGACATCGCCCTGAACAGCGAGCTGACTCCATCGTTCCCGGACTGGCTGAACGTTGGCGGAGAGCCAGTGGTGGTGGAGAAGGTTGACGACTACACGGTAACGTTCACCTTCGCGGCTGCCTACGGCATCCTCTTGGAATACATGGCTTTCCGCGGTGAGGCCCTGATAGCCCCCAAGCACTACCTCAGCCAGTTCCACCCTGCTTACGCTGACCCCGACGAACTGGCGGCCAAGATCGAGGACGCCGACTTCGAGCAATGGTACGAGCTGTTCGCCAACCGCAACTCCTATACCACCAACCCTGATCTGCCGGTGCTGTGGAGCTGGAAAGTGGAGGCGCCCTTCCCGGGGCAGCGGATGGTGTCGGTGCGGAACCCCTACTATTGGAAGGTAGACAGCAACGGCAAGCAGCTCCCTTACTTCGACCGGCTGGTCAATGACCTGGCCGAGAACAACGAAGTCATCATGATGAAGACCATCGCCGGTGAGGTCGACTACCAGTACCGGCATATGGGCTTCTCGAACTACTCCTTGATGAAGGAGAACGAGGAAGGCGGCGACTACCAAGTCCTGGAATGGATCGGCGGGCCGTTCCCTTGCGTGTACGTGAATCAGAGCTACGGCGACCTACCCGTCCGCGAGTTGCTGCAGACCACCGAGTTCCGCCACGCGCTTTCTTACGGTATCAACCGCGAAGAGATGAACGACCTCTTCTGGTACGGCTTGGCTGTGCCGGGCAATCCGGTAGCCGGCTCGCGCGACCCGTACTGGGAGGAAGGCTTCGGCACGACGGCGACCGAGTTCAGCCCGGAGAAGGCCAACGAGTTGTTGGATAGCATAGGGCTGGACAAGAAGGACGGGGACGGTTTCCGGTTACGTTCCGATGGTGAGCGGCTCAGTCTGATACTGGAGTGCTACCCCAGCGAGATGGGCGTGCCCGCCATTGACATCTTCAGCCAGGTCGCCATGTACTGGCAGGAACTGGGCATCGATGCACAGGCCAAAGAGATCGAGCGGTCTCTCTGGTCGCAGCGGGCACTCGCCAATGAATGCATGATGCCTTCGTATGATATCGCCAAGGTCCTTTGGGTGATAGACCCGGTGTGGTTCGTGCCGTACGGCAGCTGCTACTGGGCACAAGCATACGCTCAGTGGGCGACCAGCGGTGGTACAGCCGGCGAGGAACCTCCGGAGGACATTAAGCAGATCATCGAGTGGTACGAGGCCATGCGCTCCGAGGCCGATGCCAACAAGCGGCTGGATCTCGGCCGGAACATCCTCCGGCGGCATCACGAAGAGGTGTACATCATCGGCACGTGCACCCTAGATCTGCAGCCGTTCATCAAGAAGAGCGATCTAGTGAACGTCATCGACAGTGCCGTGGCCGAGAACCGGACCAATCACGAGCAGATCAGCTGGCCGTGGCAGGTTTGGCGCCCGGCCTAGTGCGCCGGTGGTGCGAGAGGGGCGGCAGTGTCCGCCCCTCCTCCGTTTCCGATATCCGCGCTGGTCTCCTCAGTGGCTCAGGGCGCACTCACCACGCCGCCCGAAGTGAGGTGCAGGGAATGTCACGCAAGACTAAGGGCGCTGGGAAGCAGACGAGCAAGTTGCTCGAGGCCGAGGCCAGGATACCGGTCCGGCTGAACTACCTGCTGCACTTGCCGGCCGACTATGGGAAGGATCCGGACAAGCGGTGGCCGCTCATCCTCTTCCTCCACGGCATGGGCGAGCGCGGCGACGACCTGGGGAAGGTCAAGATCCACGGCATCCCGAAGCGGGTGGAGAGGGATCCCTCGTTCCCGTTCGTGACCGTCTCGCCACAGTGCCCCCTCGACTCGGTGTGGACGTCGCAGCTGCCGGCACTGGAGACGCTACTGGACTCCGTGCTGGATCAGTACGCCGTGGACCCGGCCCGCGTCTACCTGACCGGGCTGAGCATGGGCGGCTACGGTTCCTGGGCACTGGGGTCACAGTCTCCGCAACGGTTCGCCGCGGTGGTGCCCATCTGCGGCGGCGGTCGGCCGGAGGCAGGGTTCCCGGCCAAGGTAGCGGCGCTGAAGGAAGTGCCGGTCTGGGCCTTCCACGGCGCCAAGGACGACGTGGTTCCGTTGGCGGAGTCAGAGACGCTGGTGGACCACCTGCGGTCGGTGGGTGGAGACGCGCGGCTGACGGTGTACCCGGACTGCGGGCACAACTCCTGGGCTCAGACCTACGACAACCCCTACCTTTACCGCTGGATGCTCAAGTACCACCGCTGACGGAAGCGGGGCTAAGGGCGCCGGCGGCCGCTAGAGCCGTCAGTAGGCGCCCAGCTCGTGCAGACGGTCGTCGTCTATGCCGAAGTGGTGGGCGATCTCGTGTTGCACCACCCGGCGCACGAGTTGCCGCATCTCGTGGCGGTTGCGCGTCTGGCGCTCGATGGGGCCCTGATAGATGGTGATGGTGTCGGGGGCAACTAGCCCATAGCTGTGGCCGCGGCTGGCGAGCGGCACACCATGGTAGAAGCCGAGCAGGTGGTAGGGCGAGCGCACTCCGGCGAGCCGCAGGGTGTGCCGGTCCGCCCAGTCCTCCACCAGCACGGCAACGTTCTCCAAGCGCTCCTGGAACTCAGGCTCTAGCGATTCCAGGGCTTCCTCAACTAGGGCGAAGAAGTCGTCTCTCTCCATGCCCGACATTGTAGCACGGACGAGCGACTCCCGGCTGCCTAGGCGATGCGGCGCTCGGCGCCCGGACGAGCGGGCTCACCCTCGGCGGGGCGGTCGCGGTAGGGCAGCCAGTCGGCGATGCCGGTGCGCACCAGGTCGGCCCAGCAGCGCCGGCAGAGGACATGGCCCTGGAAGTGGCGCGCCTCGAGCGGCGGTACGGCCCGGGCGCAGTGGGCGCAGGCAGCCGGCGTCCGAGGTGCGGACATGCTCTGGATAGCCATCGGGATCACTCCACTCCGAGTTCGCGTGCCGGCGTCGTTGCCGGTTCTAGCTGCATTGTACCCTCCGGGGCGGGCAATGCAACGGCTGACCGCCGGCTAGGTCTATGAGACCGGCCAACGGAAGGCCAGGGGTTCCTCGCCGTCCGGATAGGCGTCGATCAGCACCCACCGCCTGATCGGATCGCCGCCGATAGGTCCCCAGTACGGTTCGCGGGTGGCCACGTCGAAGGTGTAGCGACGGGTAGGAGCGTCGGCGCAGTTGAGGGTCACCCGCAGTCGCGCCAGGCCGGCGTAGGTGGGTAATTCCACCGGACACGGCTCGCAGCACGTCGACCACCACTCCACCTGTTCGATCTCGTAATCGGTGATCTCCTCGGCGAGCAGTCCATCGGTTACCGAAGAGCGGCGCTCCTCGAGAGCGGGCGAGGGGCGGCCACGCAGGTGCCACGCGTCCAGCGCCGCCTGCTTGTCGCGGCGGTTCACGGCGTCCAGATAGGCGGCGAGGTGGTGCTCCGGCGTCTCGCCGATTACCCGCTCCAGGACGACGTGCCAGCCCGGGGCGACTCGGTGAAGCAGGCCGGTGTGGTAGACCGCTGTGCCCAGAACTACCGCCAGCAACGCTACTGCTGCTATCCCCAGTCCGGCAGCCAACCGTCTCGACATCGCTGCTCCTCCCTCGCATGGTTCCGGCCGAGAGAGCGCCGATGAGCATCCTATAGGTGCTCCGGTGCATTCGCCCCCCCGCTCATCGCGGCTATACTAGACCGAGACCGCCGCCAACCGCTACTCTCGGAGACGGTTGCGCCGCCAGCCTAGTTCCATGCACCCCGGGGAGCAGCGATGCAGGCTTATGGGGAAGCGTTCGCGCACGTGTACAACCTGCGCTGGGGTGGGTTCGCGAGGCAAGTCGCGCCGCGGATTGAGGCGCTTTACTCGGCCACGGATCTCGGCAAGCAGGAGCGAAGCCTGCTCGACGTGTGCTGCGGGACGGGCCAACTGGCGGCGTGCTTCCTGGAGCGGGGGTTCCGCGTCACCGGCATCGACCTGTCCGAGGCCATGCTGGCTCACGCGCGTCGGAACAACGCTTCTCAGGTGAACTCGGGCCAGGCCTTCTTCAGGCGCGCTGACGCCGCTCACTTCAAGGTCGTGGGTCGCTTCGGTCTCGCCGTCTCCACTTTCGATGCCCTCAACCATCTGCCGGACGAACAGGCCCTGGCCGGGTGCTTTCGCTCGGTCCATGCGGCGGTCCTGCCGCGGGGCTTGTTCATCTTCGACCTAAACACCGAGTCGGGCCTTCGCCGGAACTGGAACGGCCTCAGCGTAACTGACGACGAGGAGGCGATGATCGTAACGCGGGGGGCATACATCGAGGAGGAACGGCGCGGCGTGACGCGGCTTTCCGGTTTCGTGCGCATGGAGGACGGTGGCTATTCCCGCTTCGAGGAGACGGTGTACAACGTCGTCTTCCCGCTGGAGAAGGTGCGGTCGTTGCTGCATGAATGCGGCTGGAGCCGGGCCTACTTCGCCCGGCCGGCGGATCTGGCTGCGCCCATTACTGACCCAGAGGCGGAGCCGCGCGTGTTCGTGGTGGCGCAGAGGTAGAGGGTGCTGCCCAAGTCACATCTCGCTGCCCTGAGAGTCATCTGCCGGCTGTTGGAGGGCGTGCCGGCGTGGGCGGTGACGGGGAGCACGGCTCTCGCGGCCCAGGGCGTGCCGGTACAGCCGCACGACATTGACCTGCAGACAGATACCGCGGGCGCCTACGCCATCCAGGAGGCGCTGACAGAGTTCATGGTCCGGCCGGTAGCCTACTCCTCCACCGGCCAGATCCGCTCCCACTTTGGGGCGGCGGTGGTGGCGAGGACACCGGTCGAGATCATGGGGGATGTGGAGGTGCGCCGGCCGGACGGCAGCTGGCGGCCTTCGCCGGACCTGACCAGTCGCCTCTGGGTGGAGGCGGCGGGGCTGCGCCTGCCCGTGCTGCCGCTGGAGCACGAGTACGAGGCGTACCGGCTCCTGGGGCGCACGGACCGGGCCGAGCTGTTGGGACCTCACCTGGTGGGCGGTGCGTCGTCGTTGCGGCGTCCGTCCGGCGAGAGCTAGTCGGCATCTTGGAAGCGGAGCATCACCGAGTCGGCGACGGGGTGGTAGCCAATCTCCTGGTAGATGTGGTTCGAAGTGGGGTTGGCCAGGTCGGTGTAGAGGAAGCAGAATCGCCGGCCCCGATCGAGGAGCATCTGGCTGAGGGCGGCTACGC
>JAAYAV010000380.1 GCA_012719195.1 Anaerolineae bacterium
CTTCGCTAACCCGTAGCCCCGCGGCTTCAGCCCGGGGCGGCCCGCGCCCCCCTACGGCGCGCCGCCCTCCCAGTCGAACGTGGCCGCGGCGGCCTGCCACACCTCGTCGGGGAAGACGTCGCCCTCAGCAAGGCCCACCCGCTCCGCTTCTTGGGCCACGTAGCGGTAGAAGTGGGTGGTGAAGTTGCGGCCGGTCTCCATGTCTCGCAGGGTGGCGCGGGCGAAACCCCCGCCGGTCTCCAGCAGCCCCCGCTCCCGAAATGCGGGCGCCAGCACACTGGTGTCGTAGGGGACAGCACGCTGGCTCACCCGCCACTCGGTACCGTCCCAGTGCAGGCACGCGTAGCGGGCCCGAGGATCGCCGCAGAGGGACTCTCCCACCGAGCCGGGGTTGAGCGCCAGCCGTCCGCCCACCCGCTGGTGCCACTGGAGATGGGTGTGGGCGCAGATGAGCACCGGCTCCGCTATGGCGCTCAGCGCGCCGGCGACCGATTCGCCCGCGCTCGGCGGCGGCTCACCGTTGAGCCGAGACCGCGCCAATACTGCGGGGTTGTCGCCCGGGAGGATGCGGCCGGCGGGGCCGGAGAGCGAGCCGTGGACGACGCGGATGGGCGCCTCCCCGCCGGTGTGCACCACCGTCTGCTCCGGAATGGCGTCCAGCAGCCGCAGCCGCTCTTCGCCCAGCTGCTCGCAGGTCCAGCGACCGGATCCACAGTGCTCACCGACGTGCCATCCTGACGGCGGGTGGCCGTGGAAGGCTCGCAGCAGCCAGAGGTCGCGGTTGCCGCTGATGAGGACGGCGCCCACACTCCTGAGCCGATCCGCGACTTCGGCCGGGTACGGAGCCCCCAGGGTATGGTCCCCCGCGACGATAATGGCGTCCGGCCGCCCGCGCCGGCGCGTGTCGGCCAGGACTGCATCCAGAGCGGGCAAGTTGCCGTGGATATCGGCCAGGACGGCCAGCCAAGGCCCGCTCTGGGTACTGCCGGCCGGCATCCTACCTCTTCACCTGCATGAGGGCGGCCAGGGCGGCGGAGACGAAGGCGCCCTCGGTACCCGGACTTGCCTTGGCCGAACGCGCCAGGCGCGACTCGTAGCTTCCCTCGCCCAGGGCCTTGTCGGTGGGGGTGTAGCCGACGTAGTCGTTGGCCAACTCTACGGTCATGGTCCTGGCGAAGGGCGAGCGTTCCTTGATCTGCAGGCCGTACTCCACGAAGATCTCGCCCGGCAGGCCGACGATGCCCAGGTCGCCTAGGCCCAGGGCCATGATGGGTGTAGGTTGCTCAACCGGTTCCTGTTCGACCAGCAGCGCCTCGCGGGCGTAGATCCAGTCGGCGAAGTCCTGGGACTCACCGTCCGGGATCTCCTTGGCGGCATCAGGCGTCTCGGCCCGAAGGAGGGCTTTGGCGGCGGCCAGCTCGGACGCGGTGGACTGGCGCCGGCGGAAGGTGACCGTCTCGGTGGCGGCGGAGAGGGTGGCGTCATCGCGGTAGTCGAAGTCGCGCAGGCCCTGCCAGGCCCCGTAGGCGGTGGCGGCGAGGACGTTGGCGACACGCTCGATCTGGAAGTAGGGATGGGGCATGTCCGGGCGGGGTTTGCGGAAGTCGCAGTTGTTGATGTCGCCGCAGCAGCCGTTGGCCATGATGCCCACCAGTGGCGCGCCCGCCAGGCGCTGGAGGGCGCGGTCGAAGTAGCCGAAGTAATCAGCGGAGATGGCGGTGGGGTGGGCGCTGCCGACGTAGTGGAGCGAGTAGTTGGCCAACAGGGCGATGGGTGCGCCGCCCGGCTCGCGCAGGGCCAGCACCAGCACTTCGGGATCGGTGGGCCCGGCGGGGCGGACCATGTCCGGGTTCTGGTAGCCGGGGTTCATGCGGACGGAGCCGTCCTTCATGTGCCAGCGACGGTTGAACGCTTCCCCGGGGCAGGAGGCCGATGCCACGCCCATCTGCGCCTCGGTCAGGCGCTCCTGCGCCAGCTTCACCGAGTCCGCCGCCCGTTCCATCGCCTTCTCCATGTAGGCGTCGTCGCGGGGAGTGCCCAGAGCGGGGACGCTGGCCGGACCGGTGTGGGTGTGGGTGCAGGAGGTGAAGATGCTCTCGACGGGTATGCCGGTCAGGGCAGAGGCCCGTTCCTTGAGGGCGGCAATGTCTTCCTTGAAGAGGGCGATTAGGTCGCAGACGACCAGGGCGATGCTGGTGTCACCGTTCTCGAGGACGATGGCCTTGGCGTAGAGGTCGTCGTGGACGTCGGTGGACAGGCGATCGGAGAAATAGCCGCACATGTGGGTGCCGACGCGGGGCGTAATGCAGCTACGGGCAGCGCCGGCTTTCAGTCCTGGCATGGTAATCCCCCTGAGCAGCGACCCCTTGGTGAGGCCGAGCAGTTCCTTGCGGTGCCGGAAGGATAGGCGCGGGACGGAAGGTGTCAAGCGTGGGCAGAACGGGTGCCGGTTGTGGCCACCTACCCTACCAGCGTAAGATGTGGTTATCAGTGGACAGTGGCTGCCGGGTTTGGGCACTCGATCGATGCCAACGGTTGGGCAGCCCGTATTCCTATCAGGAGGTGACGTGGATCAACTAGTCGTTGGGGATCGGGCGCCGGACTTCGCGCTGCCAGACCACACTGGGACGCCAGTACGCCTTTCGGAAGTGCTCGCCGAGCGCCA
>JAAYAV010000381.1 GCA_012719195.1 Anaerolineae bacterium
ATCAGCTTGTCGGACGGGTCGGACGAAGCCCAAGTCGGTATGTCGCGTAGCGCGTCGTCCAGTTGCGGCTGCCGCTTCCGTAGGTCCGACCAAACGGCGCGCCGCATCTGCTCCAGGCCCTGCTGCCAAAGCGCCAGGCATTCCACCGGCTCGGGCAGGTTCTGGAAGAGGTGGTCCATGGTGCCGCGGCGGGCCAGCAGTGATGCCAGCTCTTCCTGCAGGTCCCAGGCGCGCAGACTGCTCAGCACTTCCAGCGCCGGGTCATCGTCGGCGGCCAGCTGAGTGAGCGTGAGTTCGAGCGCTTCTTGCTTGACGAGGGCGGAGTCCTGTTCGTCCAGCACCTCGAACTGCGGGTCAATGCCGGCGGCGATGGCGTTCTCGCGCAGGATGCGGGAGCAGAGGCCGTGGATGGTGCTGACCGCCAGTTGCTCCAGGGAGCGGCGCCGCTCGTGCCAGTGCGACCCGGCGGGCGTGTTGGCCGCCCGGGACTCGATGCCCCGGCGGATGCGGTCGCGCATCTCGCGGGCCGCCTTCTCGGTGAAGGTGACGGCAGTGATGCCGCCCAGCGGCCAGTCGGGGTGGGTCTCGAGCAGGTGGAGGAAACGCTCCACCAGGACCCACGTCTTGCCGGTGCCGGCACCCGCCTCCACGAGCAGGGCGCGGTCCTGGCGGGTGATGGCGGCGTGTTGGTCAGTGGTGGCCTTCATGAGCGGGAGGCCTGCCGGGCCTTGGCGCGCGCGTGACGGTCGGTGCGGCAGAGGGCGGCGGCATCGCAGTAGCGGCAGCCCTTCAGGTCGCGTGCCAGGGGGAACCACCCGGCGCAGACGGCCGCGGCCGAGCGCAGGGCGGCGGCGGCCGCTTCCCGGATGCGCTCGTCCGGCTCCGCCCCGGCCGGGGTCTCCAGCCGGCCGGTAGTCTCGCGGATGGGCACGAGGAGGAAGTAGCTCTCCACCACCCGAGCGCCGTCAATCAGGCGCTCGGCGGCCAGGGCGTAGAGGGCCGTTTGCAGGGCGCGCCCGGCGAGGATGTCGGGCACGCTGAACTTGCCGGTGCCGCTCTTGTAGTCAATCACCCGCAGGTTGCCGTTGGCGTCGGCGTCCAGGCGGTCAATGACGCCGCGCAGGCGCAGGGTCCGGTTGTCGTTGCCCTCCAGGATGAGGGCGGGCAGGCCGCCGGGCAGGCCGAAGCGCAGTTCCTGGGCGTGGGGGCGGAAGCGGCTGTTCTCCCCATTCTGCTGGCACTCCCAGCGCACCAGGGCCGCCACCAGGCGCACCAACTCCTCGCGCTCCCGGCGCCAGAGGGGGCCGCTAAGGAAGCCATAGGTGGCGGGCGCCCGATCGAGCGTCTCCGGCGCCACTTCCTGCAAGGCGGCCAGCCAGGCGGTCAGGTCGGTTGTGGTGAGGGTGAGGTTGCGGTCGCCGCCGGCGCGGAAGAGCCGCTCCAGCAACTCGTGCACCAGGCTCCCGCGCACTAGGGCGTCCAGACCGGCCTGGGGATCGGGCACCGCTTCCAGGCCCAGCACCTCGGCGGCGAAGAAGCTGTAGGGGCAGAGGCCGTAGCGGTTGAGCCGCGACAGGCTCCAGCCGTGCCCGGCGCCGTAGCGCGCCTCCAGTTCGGCGCTGAGGTCGGGGGCAGCCAGCACCCCCTCGTGGGGCCCGAGGTCGCCCCAGGCGGCTCGCTGAGCGAGGACCAGCCGTGCCGCATCCAGGTTGCGTCGGGCCGGCAGCAGTTCGTGCGGGTGGTCGGAGCGCCCCGCCAGGGTCAAGGCGGTGAGGAGTTCCCCCGGAGACGCCGCCTGCGAGACCGCCGGCAGGGAGACGATGGGCGGCTCTTCGATGGCGTGGCCCAGGCCGGGGACGCACGCCAGCACCGCCTCCCAGTAGGGCGAGGGGGGCCAGGGGGCGGCGCGCTCGTCGAAGCGGGGCCGCAGCATTGTCACCGAGCGGCGCACCGCCCCCAACACCTGCCACCAGAGGCAGGCATCGTCCTCCGGGTAGGGCCGGCGCAGCGGCAGCGGGTGCGCCTGCCGCTCCTCCAGGTGATAGAAGGGGTCGGGCGGAGGCAGGGCGGGGAACTCGCCCTCGGAGAGGCCGAGGACGAAGAGGTGATCGGATATGACGGCGCGGCCGGCCTCGAGCGGCCCGAATCGGACCCCGACTACGGGCGTCTCCGGGCTCCACTCGGTCGTGAGCAGGCGGTCGCTCAAGTCTCGGCGGAAGCTCTCCCACGGGACCTTGTCGTCGAGGGTGCCCAGGAGCGCCGCCTCGTCCACCAGCCGCTCGAGCAGGGCCGGGACTTGCCGCAGGGCGTCCCACTCGTCCCGCGGGGCGAGCGGGGCCAACTGCAGGAGGCCGCTATCGGCGACGGGGTCTTCCTCCGCGGCGTCGAGGTCGTCGTCCGGGCACGCCAGCCCGAGGAAGCGCTCCTGCACCCAGACGGCGTAGGCCTCGACGGTGGTGTCCTCCGGCGGCTGGAGCAGCGCGAACAAGGATTCCAGCCCCTCCGCGATGGCGGCCAACTCGGCAGCGGGGATGGTGGCGTAGAAGGGGCGATGCAGGCGGTCCTCGTCCTCGGCCCCGTCGGGGAGCGGGGGCGGGGG
>JAAYAV010000382.1 GCA_012719195.1 Anaerolineae bacterium
CTGGTGACAACATTGAGATGGGAGTGACGCTGATCACGCCGGTGGCGCTGGAAGTCGGAAGCCGGTTCGCCATCCGCGAGGGTGGGCGAACGGTGGGTGCCGGCGTCATCACGCAGATCGCCGAGTAGCAGGGACAGCCTGAACTGATTTGCCATATGGCAGCGGAGCGTAAATAATGGCCAGGAGAGCTGTACGGGTCATAGTGACCCTTGAGTGTGAGGGCTGCAAGGAGCGCACCTATACGACGGAGAAGAACCGTCGTAACGACCCGGCTCGCATAGAGCTGATGAAGTATTGCCCTCGCTGCCAGTCCCACAAGCTTCACCGAGAGACCCGCTAGGGCTCTCGTGTAGGCCAGTAGCTCAATTGGCAGAGCAACGGTCTCCAAAACCGTAGGTTGCGGGTTCAAGTCCTGCCTGGCCTGCCTGGAATCCCACCAATGGGACCACTCGACACCGCCCCGCAAGGCGGTGTCTGCTTGAGGGGCACCGGAACACCGACCGTGACACTCTGATCGATCAGGTGAGGGCGTGAGCAAGACAGCGGTGCGTGCCAGAGGCGGAGAGGGGCTAGTCGCCCGCCTGAAGGCCTACATTAAGGAGACCAGAGCCGAGATCGGCCGGGTCACCTGGCCCACCAGGGAACAGGCCCTCCGGCTTACCGGGATTGTTCTGGCCGTTACGGCAGCGCTCGCGGCCTTCCTGGCGCTGATTGACTACGTCTTCGCTTGGTTCATCGCCAGAGTGATGGGGTACGATGTCATCGCCATGATTGTGGCGGCGTTGCTCGCGATAGGGGCAGTCGTCTGGTGGGTTCTGAGCCGACGTCATAGATCGTAGCAGGGATTGGGTGAGTGCGGTTGGTGCTATGGTAGACATGAGCGAGCAGGAAGACTTCGAGGAGATCTCGTCGCCGGAAGAGGCGATCGAGCCGGACGAGGCCGAGGCAGGTCTTCCCGAGGCGGAGGCGGCGTCGGAGGAGCAGCCGGAGGAGGAGGGCACCAGCTGGTTTGTGGTGCACACCTACTCTGGCTACGAGAACAAGGTGCGGCAGAACCTGTTGCAGCGTGTTGACTCCATGGCCGCCGGCGACCTCATCTTCGACGTTATCGTCCCTACCGAAGAGGTAGTGGAGTTGCACCAGGGCCAGCGGCGCACCGTGCAGCGGCGCATCTTCCCCGGTTACGTCCTGGTGAATATGGTGCTCACCGATCACTCCTGGACGGTCGTGCGAAACACCCCGGGCGTGACGGGGTTCGTCGGTAGCGGCAAGGATCCAACGCCGCTCCTGCCGGACGAGATGGCCAAGATCAAGCAGCGCATGGAGGCGGGCGCGCCTCGGGTGAAGGTGTCGTTCCAGCCCGGATCGAAGGTGCGCATCACCGAAGGGCCGTTCTCGGAGTTCATCGGGACGGTGGACACCATTGACAACGACCGGCGCAAAGTGCGGGTCATGGTCAACTTCTTCGGCCGCGATACACCCGTTGAACTGGATTTCTTGCAGGTCGAGGAGATCTGACCAACCGCTCTGTTGGGCGGTAGTCTAGGGGGCACTAATGGCAAAGAAAGTGATGGCGGTGGTCAAGCTTCAGATTCCCGCCGGGAAGGCGACTCCGGCCCCGCCCGTGGGTCCGGCATTGGGACAGCATGGCGTGAACATCATGGGGTTCTGCAAAGAGTACAATGCCAGAACCGCCAGCCTGGCCGGGTCCATCGTTCCGGCCGTGATCACGGTCTATCAGGACCGCTCGTTCACGTTCGAGACCAAGAGTCCCCCGGCCAGTGACCTTCTGAAGCGGGCCGCTGGGGTAGAAAAGGGTTCATCCGATCCCAACACACAGCGTGTCGGCAGCGTCACGCGGCAGCAGATCCGCGAGATCGCTGAGACCAAGCTCAAGGACTTGAACGCGCGGGACGTGGATTCGGCCGCGCGGCAGGTTGAGGGCACGGCGCGGAGCATGGGCATACGGGTCGAGAAGGCCTAGCAACGGGCCTAGCAGCTGCCGGTGGGAGAGCGTAAGCTCGCCAGAACCACAAAGGAGATGGAAGTGGGCAAGAGAGGCAAGAGATATCTAGAGGCGGTTGCCAAGATAGAGCCGGGGCGCTCCTACTCTGTAGCGGACGCCATGCAGCTGGCCAAGGAAACCAGCATCAGCAAGTTTTCCGGTTCGGTCGAGGTTCATCTCCGGCTCGGAGTGGACCCGAGGCACGCAGACCAGCAGGTGCGGGGGACGGTTGTCCTCCCGAACGGCACCGGCAAGTCGGTGCGTGTGCTCGTCTTCGCGGAAGGCGAGGCTCAGAGGGCGGCCGAGGAGGCCGGGGCCGACTACGCCGGTGGAGACGAACTGGTAGAGCGAATTCAGGGCGGCTGGACGGACTTTGATCTGGCCATTGCCGTGCCGCAGATGATGAGCAAGGTCGGCCGGTTGGGGCGCGTCCTCGGCCCTCGTGGCCTCATGCCCAACCCGAGGGTCGGCACCGTGGTGCAGCCCGAGGACCTGAGCCGCGTGGTGAGCGAGGCAAAGCGTGGCCGGGTGGAGTTCCGTTTGGACAAGGGCGCCAACCTGCACGTGGCCATCGGCAGTACTGACTTCGACGCGGAGCAGTTGCGCGAGAACTTCGCGGCCCTGATTGCCGAGGTGCAGCGCTCGCGGCCCCCTTCGGCTCGAGGTCAGTTCGTGCGCAAGGCCGTTGTTGCCGCGACCATGGGGCCGGCCGTGCCGGTGGATGTGGCCGAACTGCAGAATGTAAGCTAGACTAGCCAACCGAGTCTCAACGCTCGTGCGCTCCACAGTAGAATAGCCGCTTGCCGAAGACAGCCGGCGCGTCGGAAGACGCTTAATCAATGCCTGCCGAGGCGAGGCCCCAGACGGGAGTCGTATGGGCCCTTGCGTCGCTGGCGCAGGGGCCTTTTGGTTGGCAGGCAGAGGAGGAAAGCCGCAGATGGCGATCAGCAAGAATCGGAAGGAAGGTCTCGTCCAGGAATACGCCGACGAGCTTGGCAACAGCAGCGCCGTGTTCTTCGCTCACTACTCCGGCATGACGGTGAGTGAGCTGGAACGGGTGCGCGACGCGATGGCCCGGGAAGAGACACGGGTTGAGGTGGTGCGCAACCGCCTCATGGCGATCGCGGCCGAGTCCGCCGGTAAACCCAAGGCGGTGGAGATCCTCGACGGGCCCACGTTGGCCGTGTTCTGCCTGGGCGACCCTACGTCGCCGGCGAAGACGCTGTCGGGCTTCCACCGGGAGATCGACCGCCTGGTGGTCTATGGCGGGCTCCTGGGCGATGAGTCGATGGGAGTTGAGCAGTTCCAGCAGTTGGCTACTCTGCCGGGCCGCGAAGAGCTGCTCGGAAAGGTGGTGTACACCCTCCAGGGCCCGATCACCGGCTTCGTGGGTGTACTGAGTGGAGTGCTTCGCAGCTTGCTCTACGTGCTGCAGGCGCGTGTCGATCAGCTTGAGGGCTCGACCTCTTCCGAGGCGGCCTAGCATCAGGTTAGGGAGGACAAGGAAATGACTAAGGACGAACTGATCCAGGCCGTGGAGTCCATGAGCGTTCTCGAGCTCGCCGAGCTCGTGAAGGCCCTTGAGGAGCGCTTCGGCGTCTCCGCCGCTGCGCCCGTCATGATGGCGGCCGGCGCACCGGCAGCGGCGGCGGAAGAGGTCGAGGAGAAGACCGAGTTCGACGTCGTGCTCCAGGACGTGGGCGACAAGAAGATCCAGGTCATCAAGGTCGTGCGTCAGTTGACCAGCCTGGGACTGAAGGAAGCCAAGGACATGGTGGAGAGCGCCCCCGCAAAGCTCATGGAAGCCGTGACCAAGGAAGAGGCCGAGAAGGCCAAGGCGGCTCTGGAAGCCGAAGGCGCCAAGATCGAGCTCCAGTAGCATCACGCCGAACGGGATCAAGAAGGGGGCGACCGCCGGTCGCCCCCTTTCGCTTTGGCGCAGCTGCGTCTCCTACTGGTCGTCCATGTGGGGCGGTACCGTCCCCGGGGCGATGTCGCGGCCCACACAGCAGGTGCTCACCGCCGCTACTGGGGGAAGGCGCCGCTTGAAGTAGCTGCGCCGGCAGAGGTCGCAGACGCGCTGCACCTTCGCCTCCGCGAAGCCGCGGGCGATCACCTCCGCCGGGCTCTGCCTTTCCTCGAGGAGCAGGAGCAGGATGGCATCGGCCTCATCGTAGCTAAGGCCAAGATCGGCCTCGTCCGTCTGGCCGGGCCATAGGTCGGCACTGGGCGCCTTGTCGATGATGGCAGCAGGCACGCCCAGGCGGCGAGCAAGCTGGCGGACTTGGGTCTTGTAGAGGTCGGCGATGGGCGCCAGAGCGCAGGCGCTGTCTCCGTGGACGGTGGAGTATCCCAGCAGGGTCTCCGTCTTGTTGCTCGTGCCCACGACCAGGCCGCCGAACGCCTCGCTTTGGTCGTACAGGACGGTCATGCGTGCTCGGGCCATGGCATTGCCGCGCCGCCGCCGGTCCATGGTGGGGTAGCGGTCGATGAGCGGCTGGACCAGCGGCGTCACCTCGAAGTGCTCGTGTCGCACGCCGGTGGCCGATACGACAGAGAGTGCGTCGGCCAGCGATTCCGGGGCGGAGGTGGCGTAGGGCATCGTCAGGGCGAGCACTTGGTCAGGTCCGAGAGCCTCGGCGGCTAGGTAGCAGACCACGGCCGAGTCCAGCCCGCCCGAGAGCCCAAGCACGGCGCGCCGCCGGCCGGCCTCGGCTATCTGCTCCCGGATGAAGCGAGTGAGAGCCGCCCGGACGAGATTCACGTCGAGCGCCATGGATGGGGCTTCCGTCACTTCTTGCTCTCCCGACTGACTGATTGGCTTGTCGTCGCCACGCCCGGAAGGCCGGATGGCGGCGCCGCCGATTATGCCCGTATGGCGGCGATTGCCGCAACGCGCTCCCTCCGCCGGCGCCAGCAGAGATGCGCCGCGGGGCTTGCCCTGGGGCGAGGCGTGGGCCAGAATAGGGGCAGGTGCGCTCCGATCCCCCTGCTTCTCGGCCGGGTTGCTCCGCAACGCCGGGATTGCTCACAAGAGCATCGGCGCCCTCCACACCCGCCGCCTTGCGGCGACTCCTAATGCACTTTAGGTCTGGGTCCACTCCGGCCCAGAGGACCAGCGGACGGTCCCGGTACTACCGGTGTTCGGGGCCGCCTGCGCCGCCCGCGGCGGAGACCTCCAGGATAAGCCAGGCTTGGGAGGAGCGATGGAGACAAGGGACACCAGGGACATCATCGGGCAGCTTGAAGCGGCTATCGAGGCAGGCCGCATTGATGATGCCATAGCCGTCCTTAGCGCCATGCGGCTCCCCGATCGCGCCGAGGCCTTCGCGGTGCTCGATGACGAGGACCAGGCAACCCTCATACCGCAGATGGAGCTCTCTGAGGCCGCCGATCTGCTCGAGGAAATGGACGACGAGGACGCCGTCACCGTCGCCTCGACGCTATCCTCGGAGATGCTGGCCGACGTACTGGATGAGATGGACCCCGACGAGGCGGCCGACATCCTCGGCGACCTCTCGGCGCAGCAGGCTTCCGACGCTCTGGCCGCCATGGAAGAGGCCGACGAGGTGATCCCGCTCCTTAGGCACGGCGACGAGACCGCCGGCGGCCTGATGACCACCGCGTTCGTCGGCCTTCGGCCGCGCACTACCGTCGCACAGGCGATCGAGTTCCTCCGGAGCACGGACGTGGAGGAACTGGGGACCTACTACCTGTATGTGGTTGATCGCGACCAGCACCTAGTGGGGGTGGTGGGGCTGCGGGACCTGGTCAGGGCCCAGCCCAGCACTCTCATCGGGGCCATCACCAATCGGGACGTGATACGCGTCGAAGCGGGTGTCGACCAGGAGGAGGCCGCGCGGCTCATGGCCCGCTACGACCTGGCGGCGCTGCCGGTGGTGAACGAGGAAGGGGTCCTCCAGGGTGTGATCACCCACGATGACATCATCGACGTCATCGAAGAGGAGACCACCGAGGACGTGCTCCACCTGGCCGGCATCGAGTCCGGTCCCATCGGCGACAAGCCCTACTGGTCGCAAAGACTTATCGAAGTTGTGCGCTCGCGGTTCACCTGGCTGCTGGTGCTCTTCGCGGCACAGACGCTCACCGGCACCGTGCTCCAGCACTTCGAGTCGGAGCTGCAGGCAGTGGTTGAGCTCACCTTCTTCATACCGCTTCTCATCGGCACGGGAGGCAACGCCGGCGCGCAGACGGTCACCACCGTGATCCGCGCCCTGGCCCTGAAGGAGGTGGAGCGCCGCGACATCCTTCGGGTCCTCCGGCGAGAGATGGTTTCGGGTGCTTTCCTTGGCCTACTGCTGGCAGCGGTGGCCTTCGGGCGCGTGGCGCTCTGGGGCGTCGGGCTGGAACTGGCAGCGGTAGTGTCCATCACTGTCTTCGCCGTGTGCCTGTGGGCGAACACGGTGGGTTCGCTCATTCCCATGCTCGCCGACGCAGCCGGCATCGACCCCACGGTGATGTCGGCGCCACTGATCTCCACGCTGGTCGACGCCACTGGGCTGCTGATCTATCTCAGCGTAGCGGTCATGGTGCTGGAGCAGATCTAGCCCCTCGGGAGCGCCTAACTCTCGCCCGGATCACCTTCGCCGGTGGCGGGGGCGGCGCGAGTGCCGCTCTGGGCATAGAGGTAGACGCCGGCCAGCATCCAGGCGAGAACGAGCAGCGCGTCGGCCACGACGCCGCTGGGGAGGAGGCCCGCCGCTTCAGGCAGCTGATGGCGGAAGTTGCCCAGGAAGGCGGTGAGCGCCGACGTCGCCGCGCCCCAGAAGGGCAGGCTGACTCCGGCCGGTAGGATTCGCTCGAGGCCGGTGAGCGACCAGGCGGCTAGCAGGGCGTTGGCGAGGCCCATTACGGCCGCGAGAGGCAGCCGCGGCGCCACCACGCCGTACTGATCCGGCAGAGCAAGGGCGGCCCAGCTCGAGTCCACGCGACCAGCGAAGCCACCCCAGAACAGAGCCCCGGTCCAGAGTAGGGCGGCAGCGACGGCCAGGGCGGGCGTGAGCGCAGAGAGGTAGCGACGCCAGGGTCGGCCACTACGGATGACCACGAGAGCATAGGTCAGCACCAGCGCCACCAACAGGGTGCGTGCTCCCAGTCCTCCCTGGCCCAAGCAGAACGCGAGCGAGGGGCGCTCCAGGAAGTACTCCAGGGCGGTGAGGATGGTCTCCGCGCGGGCCGCGATGACACCGAGAAGGAGCCCACCTAGAGCCGCATCCAGGGCCAGGCCGTCGTCGAGCTTCCAGCTGCGGCAGCGCCACCACAGGACCGTCAGGCCGGCGGCGACGGCCAGCGCCACACTGAGACTGTAGGCGGAAAGGGTCAGCGGGCCGATGTGGATGGCGGGCATGGGGCCTGTCCCCTGCGTTTCGACGTCTTGAGCCGCCATTCTAGCACCCGCTCGCCGGCGCACGCCACGGGCCGGCGTTACGGCGCCGTTGGGGCTATGGCAGGTCCAGTCTCTCGGGCGGACCCAGTCCCTCGTTCCAGCGCAGCACCGCCGCCCCTTCGGCCCAGAGCTTTCGTCCGCCCACATGCAACGGGCCGGGCACGCAGGCGGACAGCGGAGCGCCGTCCGCGGCAAGCAGCAGAAGGGCTGCCCTCTCCCCGGGGAGGGCAAGAGCCACCTCGGACCCGCTCCGCTCGTCCCGGAAAGAGACGTCGACAGGACCGTCTGCCTCCGAGAGGCAGGTGAACAGGGTGGCGGCGGGGAAGCGACGCGGCCAGATGAGTACACCGGGCGGGCCGGAGTGTGCCGTCAGCCAGGGGGTGTGGGGCACGCGCGTCTCCGCCAGCAGGCTGCGGTAGATGCCGACGAGCGCGCTCTCGGACTGGTTCAGCTCGGCGGGGTACGCCAGGGCGATCAGCCGGCCCGCACCCAGCTCCGCCTGCCACCAAGTGGAAGAGGGGCCGGCGAAGCCCCAGCGATCGAGCTGATTCAGGCTTTCTCCGGCAAAGGTCAGCTCCACCGGGCCGGCTGGGGTGCTTTGGCGGCAGTGGCGGGTCGTGAGCGGGCCGATCTTCGCCTGGAGACCGTAGGGTCCCAGCCGGTCCACCCAGTGCAGGTGTTCGTCCCCCAGGGGGCCGCTGAGGGCGAGGGTGGCGCCGCGGCGAACGAGGGCCAGGAGTGCCTGCCAGGCCTCGTCGGAGAGAGCCCGCGGGTAGGGGGCAACGATCAGGGCAGGGGCGCCGGCTTCATCGAGGCAGTTCTCACCCAGGACGCGGCAGGGAGTGGCCAACGCATGAGCGAGCGCACGTACCGATGCCTGCGTGGCGGCGATGGCCAGGGGCCGATGCACGGAGTGAAGCAACGACTGAGACTGCACCACCAGAACTGGCTCCGGCTGCCAGGTGTCGGCACACTCGCTCAGCGTGGGCGCCCAAGCACTCAAGCGCCGGATGATCTCTAGCTCCGGCTTCTCGCTCTCGTCGGCCCGTAGGGCCCCAATCGCCACCTCATTGTCATCGGCCATGTCGGTGTTCGTGTTCCAGAGCCACTGCACGAACCCGGCTCCGGCGCCCAGCGCCAGGGCGAGCTTGCGCTCCAGCATATGGGCCCGGTTCTGTTCGCCGCGGCGAGCGGCCTGGTCCAGGCGCTCGTAGTGCATGATGCCCGTCTCCTGCACCAGGAGAGGCTTGCCGGGCACCGACGCACAGAGCTGGTCCCAGAGCAGGGCGTCATTGAGCCACCAGGTGTGGACGCAGGTGTGGTCCACCGTGTCGCGGTGGAAGAAGGGGGACGGCCTTCCCGCGACAGCGCCTTCGTCCTGCCCGACGGTTATCATCTGGCGACTTCCCGTTGCGCGGATGAGGTCGGCCATCTCCTGGGCCCAGCCGGTGAAGGCCTCCTGCGAGAAGCGCTGCCAGTCGCCCGCCAGGAGCGGCTTGTTGTCGTCCCAGCGCTGGCGGTAGTCCAATTCCTCCAAGCGCGGCGCCCGCACGTTGCCCCAGGTTCCGATATCCTCGGGAGCAGCGTTCCAGGACCGCAACAGATCTACATAAGTGGGGTAGCGCTCCTGCAGCCACTGGTTCCAGGCGCGCACCTCATGCTCGTCGTAGTGAGGGCGCTGCTGAAAGAGGTGGGCGGGGTCGAACTGGCTCGGCTCGTTGATCAGGTCCCAGCTGAGGTGGGGGACCTGCCCAAAGCGGCGGACGAAGGCGGCCACAAAGTCGCGCTGTCGAGCGAGGCCGTCTGGGTCCAGGTAAGGGTTGCCCTTGCCGAACGGCTCCGGCTGGAAGGCGAAGAAGCAGAACTGCACCGCGATGTTGTGCGCCGCCGCTGCCTGGAGGTAGGCGTCCAAAGCGCGCAGAACGTCCTCGCGCACGATGCCTGGTTCCAGCATCACCTGGTCGTGGCCGCTCCAGAGGCCGGTGCGCACGAAGTTGATCCCTGCCGCGGCCATGGCAGCGAAGTCGTCGTGCCAGTGAGCCGGGTTGGGCCGTAGTAGGTACTGGCGGTGGGCATCGCGCGACATGTAGGTGGTCCCGGTGATGGGAAGCGGTCGGGCATCGCGCTCCAGAAACGCTGCGCCGGCAGTGATCGAGGGCGGAGCCGGCGTATCCTGAGGGGACCGGCAGTAGTAGCCGGTCTCGTAGTGCGCCAGCGACTGCGATCCGGCCCGCAGCCGCACCTGGACACGGTGCAGGCCGGGTGTCTGGGCAGCGGGCAGGAGCACCGCTAGGTGCTGAGGCGTTCGGTTCATGGGCAGGGGTTCCTGCGTCCTGGCGATGCAGGAACCGGCCGGGTCGGTCACCGTCAGGCGAGCTACGGTATCGGGGTACTCCTCCCACGACTCGGCGTGTAGCAGCAACTGGGGCACCTCGCCTGGCGACACGGACGCGAGACTGGGCCGTACGTCCAGCCGCAGCGGTCCTCGCAGGGCCACCCGCTGGGCGGCCGTGTAGAGCCGCACCGCCTCTTCGCTGTTGTTGAAGCCGTCCTCGGCCTCGAAGTTCAGCATTACCCAGCGGCTGCCGGCATAGCGGCCGTAGAAGTGGTCGATCTGGATCGCGGGCGTGGCGCGCACCCGGCCGGCCTCATCCCTGGCCTTGAGGAGAGGCTGGAGGCGGGCGTAGGGTGAGCCCATGGCCCCCAGGCGGTCGTAGTGTGACTCGTCCGCCAGCCTCACCTGTAGAGACCAGGAACGCCGGGCCCGCCACCCCCCGCCGACGTTGCCGAAGGAGGCGTGGGCGGCGGTGAGGTCGAGGTCAGCCGTCTCTAGGGCGACGGAGTCGTTGATGCCGAGCCTGCGCTGAAAGGCGACGGTGGGGCGGCCCGGCGCGAACCCATGGCGCCGGGAGTGCACCGGCACACTGAACGGGGCGCCCCCGATGGTAAGCAGGTGGCGGCCCGAGGAGAGATGCTTCTGGATGGCCTCCCAGGCCGGGAAAGGGAAAGCCGAGCCCTGGGGAAGGACCAGAAGCGAGACGTCGGGCTGGTCGAGCGCTTCCGACAGCCCCTCGACGGGGACGTGAACGGCCCCGGGGAAGGCGGCGTCCAGCATAGCTTCGGACAGGGGCAGAGTGTCGTAGAAGGGGAAGTCGTCTTGCCATAGGACGACGGTCTTGGGCACGTCTGGCCTCCTCGCCGGCCGATCGGGCGCTAGATGAGGGTGAGGGTTGGGGCTAGAATAGGCGACGCCATTTCGGTGTCAAGGCAGGGGGCCGCAGCCTCGTCCGCCTGCTCAGGGAGGTCTGCATGGGATTGGGCAAGTCCATCCGCCTAGGGCGGCTGTTCGGGCATAGCTCCGGCCGGCTCTGTTCGGTGGCCGTGGACCACTACATCAACTACAACGAGGGCCTGCACCCGGGGCTGGCGCGCATGGGACGGACGCTTGCGGCGCTGGCGGCCGGCTCTCCCGATGCGGTGACCATGCACCGGGGCATGGCCGAAGGCTACGGTACGTACCTGCGCGGCATACCCTGGATCCTCCAGACGTGCATCGCCCGCCCGGACGATACGGCCTGGGAGCAGACGGGAGGTGTCGAGGACGCCCTTCGGCTGGGGGCGGAGGCGGTGGCGACGGCTGCGTTCATCCGTGGCGCGACGGAGGCGGCGCACCTGCGGGCCATCGCCGAACTGGTGCGAGCAGCGGCCGTCTTCGACCTCCCGGTGATCGCGCATGTGTACCCGCGGCGCTTCGGCAGCGGCGCGGGCGCGGGCTTCGCCGCGGGCGCTGCCATCAGCACTACGCCCGAAGACATCGCTTGGGCGGTGCGCTGTGCCGCCGAGAACGGCGTGGATGTGGTTAAGGTGCCCTATTGTGGCGACCAGCTGAGCTTTCAGCAGATCGTGGAACAGTGTCCGGTGCCGGTGGTCATCGCTGGCGGGCCCCAGCAGGAAAGCCTGCACGACGCCTTGGCCATGACCCGGGCGGCCGTACAGGCGGGTGCTCGCGGTGCCACGGTCGGGCGCAACATCTGGGGCCAGGTCAGGGTGACGGCCACGCTGCGGGCCTTCGCGGCCGTGGTACACGATCTCGCTACGCCGGAGGCGGCCCTGGCCGCGGCCGACTTGTAGCGACGGCGTAGCCGGGACCAGCGATCGGGAGCTCGTCGCGGGCTTCGCTTCGCGGAGACGGATGCTCCGGACTCGACGTGCTGCCTAGGGGACCTCGCGAGCCTACTGAGTCGGCGGAGAGGGCGGGGCGCGGGCCGAGGTTGCCAGGAGGACGTGGTGTGTTACAATCCCTCCCGGTCTTCCCCGCGACAAAGAGAGTAGGAGGGCAACGGTGAGCCCCAATACCGCCTTCGTGGTCATCTATGTGCTGGTGGCCATCATTTTTCCCTTCTTGGCGTTCACGGTCGCCTACTTCCTCCGACCCAAGCGCTCCAACAGCGAGAAGACCACCACCTACGAGTCGGGCATGACCACGCGGGGCGAGACCTGGGTGCGCTTCCGGGCCCAGTACTTCATCTACGCGCTGCTCTTCGTTCTATTCGATGTGGAAACGGTATTCCTCTACCCCTGGGCGGCGGCCTACAACCAGATGGGGCTTTTCGCCCTGGTTGAGGGCTTCCTGTTCGTGGGGATACTTGCCTTCGGCCTGGCCTATGCCTGGCGGAAGGGCGACCTGCGCTGGACGTAGCGGAGAAGCCTAGCACGATGTCGGAAAGAGAGATCCACCATACGCTGACCGTTCCGGAAACGCTGGTCCCAGAGGACCTGCAGCGGAACGCGCTCCTGACTTCCGTGGACTCGGTCTACAACTGGGCACGGCGGCGGTCCATGTGGCCGCTGACCTTCGGCCTGGCCTGCTGCGCTTTGGAGATGATCGCGGCCGGCGCCGCCCGCTACGACTACGGCCGCCTGGGCATGGACATCCCCTTCTCCTCACCGCGCCAGTCGGACCTGCTAATCATCAGCGGCACCATCACCCACAAGATGGCTCCGCAGCTCATACGGCTCTGGAATCAGATGCCCGAGCCCAAGTACTCCATCGCCATGGGCGCCTGCACTGTATCCGGCGGCACCTTCGATTCGTACGCGGTGGTGCAGGGTGCGGCTGAGCTGATCCCGGTGGATATCTACTTGCCTGGGTGCCCGCCGCGGCCGGAGGCGCTGATCTACGCCTTCACCAAGCTGCATGAGATGGTGGGCCAGCAGTCGGTGAAGACCGTATCTTGGTACCGCAAGGAGGGGGAGGCTTGAGTCATCAGGCAACCCTGGACACCCTCTTGACGCGCTTCCCCGAGGCCGGCATCGAGCGGCAGGAGGGCCTGGACTTCACCATAGTCCTACCGTCGTCGCTGATCGTGGACGCCTGCCGCACCCTCCGCGACGACCTCGGCTTCGACTTCCTCTCCAACCTCACCGCCGTTGACCGGCCGGATGCGTTCGAGGTGGTCTACCACCTCTACTCCCTCTCCAACCCGGCACCCCCGCTGGCGCTCAAGGTGCGGCTCGCGGACAAGGCCGACCCGCGGCTGGCGTCGGTGACGTCGGTGTGGGAGGGGGCCAACCTGCAGGAGCGCGAGGTGTACGACCTGTTCGGCATCGTGTTTGAGGGCCATCCAAAGCTGGAGCGCATCCTGCTGTGGGAAGGGTTCCCCGGTCACCCTCTGCGGAAGGACTTCATCAACCGCATCTACTCCTTCGAGGAGATGCGCGCGACCCTCCCGCCTGAGACTGAGCGATAGGGAGAGGGTGATGGCGTTTATCTCCGAACCTCGCAGCCTGGATACCGAAACCGTCACCATCAACTTGGGGCCGCACCACCCCAGCACGCACGGCATCTTCCGCCTGCTGGCGACCCTCGATGGCGAGACCGTGGTGGATGTGCAGCCCAAAATGGGCTACCTGCACCGGGGCATCGAGAAGATCATGGAGCAGCGCACCTACATCCAGTCGATCCCTCTGGTGGATCGTCTGGACTACGTCTGCCCCCTGACCAACGAGCACGCCTTCTGCCACGCCGTGGAGAAGCTGGCCGGACTGCAGGTGCCCGAGCGAGCGGAGTACATCCGCGTCATCATGGCGGAACTCACCCGCATCATGAGCCATATGCTGGCGGTGGGCTTCCTCTGGAACGAACTCGGCGCGACTTTCACGCCCATGATCTACGCCTACCGGCAGCGCGAGTTCATCTTCGACATCTTCGAGATGGCTACCGGCGCCCGGATGTTCACCAACTACATGCGCCCCGGTGGAGTCGCGGTCGACTTGCCTGAGGGGTGGATGGACTTGGCCGTCAAGGTCACCGACAATCTCGAGCGCTTCTTCGACGAGTTCGAGACGCTGACGGCCGAGAACGAGATCTTCCTCGCCCGCACCATCGACATCGGTGTGCTTCCGGCTGACCTGGCGATCAACTGCAGCCTGTCAGGCCCTGTGCTCCGGGCTTCGGGCGTCCCTTACGACGTACGGGTGGCGGAGCCCTACAGCGTGTACGACCGCTTCCAATGGGAGGTACCGACTCGACCGCACGGCGATACCTACGATCGCTACCTCCAGTACCTGGCGGAGATGCGCCAGAGCTTGTCCATCGTGCGCCAGGCTATGGCGGCCCTGCCGGATGGCCCGGTGATGGATGAGAAGGCGCGGCGGCTGCGCCCCCCGAAGGGCGAGGCTTATGCCCGCATCGAGTCTCCCAAGGGAGACCTCGGCTTCTTCATCGTCAGCGAGGGCGGGGCCGAGCCCTACCGGTGCCGGGTGCGGAGTACGGCGCAGATCAACCTGACGGCGTTGCGCCAGATGGTGATCGGCCACACTCTGCAGGACTTGGTGGTGATCTTCGGTAGCCTCAACTGTACCGTCGCCGATATCGACCGGTAGCGAGGACACTCTATGGGATTCCTAGACGCTCTTCCCCTCACAGTGATGGACTGGCTGCGCGGCCTGTTGGGCCAGGGCCTGCCGGCATGGGGGGTCGAACTGGTAGTCGGGCTGATCAAAGTAGTCCTGATTCTGGTGGTGGCCATCCTGCCCGTCATCGTGCTGACGTGGCTGGAGCGCAAGGTGCTGGCGCGCGGCCAGGATCGTTTCGGCCCCAACCTGGCCGGGCCCTATGGTCTTGTCGTGGCCTTCGCCGACGCCATCAAGATCCTCACCAAAGAGGACATCATCCCGCAGGCGGCCGACCGCCAGGTCTTCCGGTTCGCGCCCGCTCTTGTCCTCATCCCGACTCTGCTCGTATTCACGGTTGTCCCCATGGGGCGAGGCATGATCGCCGCCGACCTGAACGTGGGCATCCTCTTTGCTGTGGCAATCGGCTCGCTGGCGGTCATTGCCATCATCGCGGCTACCTGGTCCTCGGGGAACAAGTACTCCCTGCTCTCCATGTTCCGCTCGGTGGCGCAGTTGGTGAGCTACGAGTTGCCCATGGCTTTCTCCGTGTTGACCGTGGTGCTCGTCAGCGGCGGCCTCAGCACGGTGCGGATCGTGGAAGCGCAAGTGATCCCCTTCGCTCTGGTCATGCCCATTGCTGCGGTGACGTACTTCTTGGCCTCCCTGGCCGAAGCCAACCGCTCCCCCTTTGACCTTCTTCTGGGGGAGTCGGAGATCGTCGCCGGGCACAACCTGGAGTACTCCGGCATGCGCTTCGCGATGTTCTACATCGGCGAGTACGCGCACATCTTCGTCATCGGCGCTCTGACCACGACCCTCTTTTTGGGTGGCTATCAGGGCCCGATCCTGCCGGGCTATATGTGGTTCCTTATCAAGACGATGGCGGTGGTCTACGTGGTCCTTTGGATCCGGTGCACCTGGCCGCGCATGCGCATCGACCAACTGCTCGACTTCTCCTGGAAGCTCCTCGTCCCGCTGAACCTGGCCAACCTGATGCTGGTGGCTCTGGTGTTCAAGCTGGCGGGGACGGGGCTGCTGGGCTCGTTGCTGAGCCTGGTGGTGAACGTCGGCCTTCTGGTCGCGGTAGGGACGTTCCTGGTGCGGCGGGCGCGGAGCAGCACATCGCGTCGCACGCGCGCGCTGGTTCTGGGGGAGGTGTAGCATGCTGGGGCGGGGAATGCTGAAGGGGCTGTGGGTAACGCTCCAGCACACCATATCTTCGTTCACCAGCGGCCCGCGGCGCTTCCCCAAGCGCTATCTGGACGGGCCGGTTCCTAGGCCGGAGCCATCCACCCAGGGGATGCTGACGCTGCAGTACCCGTTCGAGAAGTACGAGATGTGGCCCCGGTTCCGCGGCGTCCTGGTGCATTTGCGTGACCCAGAGACCGGCCAGTCGCGCTGCACGGCCTGCATGGCATGTGTCCGCGCTTGTCCCCATGGGGTGCTGACGGTAACCGGTGAGGGCAAGGGCAGGGAGCGGCGCGCCAAGACCTACACCTACGAGCTCGGTCGCTGCATCTTCTGTCGCCTGTGCGTGGAGTCCTGTCGATTCGACGCCATCGAGATGGGCCAGGAATATGAGTTCGTGAGCACCACGCAGGATCAGACCCTCAATCTCGAGGAGATGCTGGCCCTGGGCGATAGGAGCGGCATCAAGCACACGGGCGAGGCCTGGGGGCAGGTGGAATGATGGCCAAGGCGATCTTCATCCTGGTGAGCTTGGTCACATTGGTGTCCGCCATCGGAGTCGTTGCTTTGCCCAAGGTGCTTCACGCGGCGCTGGCTCTGGTATTCGCGCTCATTGGCGTAGGGGCGCTGTATGCCCTACTGGGGGCGGGGTACCTGGCGGTGGTGCAGGTGATGATCTACGTGGGCGCCATCTCGGTGCTCATCATCCTGGCCATCATGGTGAGTCAGCGATCCATGGAGGACAGCCAACTGCAGGCGTTCGTGCCGCATCGAGCCGTGACGGCAGTGGTGGCGGGCCTTCTCTTCGTCGTCCTGGCGGGCGTGTCTATTGGCGCCGCCTGGCCGGTGGTGGAGACGGCCGTCCCCCCGGACACCATCGCACGTTTGGGGGAGGCATTCGCCGGGCGCTATCTGCTGCCTTTTGAGGTGGCCTCGGTGGTCCTGCTGGTGTCATTGGTGGGTGCCGTCTACGTAGCGCGAGAGCCTTAGTCGGCCTTCCGAGGGGAGCAAGATGGAGGATGTGGTGGGCTCCGTGCCCCTGACGTGGTACCTGGTTGTAGCGGCGGCGCTGTTCTGCATCGGCCTCTACGGTGTGCTTACGCGCCGTAACGCGGTTTCCATACTCATGGGTGTGGAGCTGATTCTGAATGCCGCCAACATCAACCTAGTCGCCTTCTGGCGGCATGTGGGCCCGGAGCAACTGGACGGCGTGGTGTTCGCGCTCATTGTCATCACGGTGGCTGCCTGTGAAGCGGCGGTCGGCCTGGCGCTCATTATCGGAGTCTTCCGATCAAGACGGTCGGTGGATCTCAGTGACATCGACCTGTTGCAGGGCTAGTCGGACGCCGGTTTAGGAGGCTCGAGAGACTCTGATGCTCAACCTGGTGTGGCTCGTACCCGCTTTACCCCTAGCGGCCTTTGCTGCCATTTCGGTGGTCCTTTGGCGCGACCGTCGCGCCGCGACCTGGGCGGCGTGGCTGGCCATCGGGGCCTCGTGGCTGATCGCGTGGGCCATCTTCGCCGGCACCTGGGGCCAACCACAGCTGGCGACAGAGCCAGTCCGCGTCGGCATCCTGACCTTGCCGACGGGTGCCGAGTTCCTGCGCCTCGGGTTCATGGTGGACCCACTCACCGGCATCATGCTGTTCATGGTCCCTTTCCTGTGCCTACTGATCTTCGTCTACTCCCGCGGTTACATGGATGGGGATCCGCGCTACAGCCGCTACTTCGCCTACGTATCGCTCTTCGCGACGGGCATGCTCGGCCTGGTCGTCTCCGACAACCTGCTCTTCCTCTATGTCTTCTGGGAGATCATGGGTCTCTGCTCGTACCTTCTCATATCCTTCTGGTTTGAGAAGGAGAGCGCCTACCGGGCCGGCCTCAAGGCATTTCTCACTACCCGAGTCGGTGACGCGCTGCTCCTGCTCGGCCTGCTGCTGCTCTACTCGCGCACCGGCACTCTGACCTTCTCCGAGATCTTCCAGGCCGATGTCCTCTCCCGTCTGGCGGACACGGTCGTCTCGTTGCCGCTGCTGGGCACGGTGCCGGTAGCGGTGCTGGCTTCGCTACTCATCTTCGGCGGCGCCGTTGGTAAGTCGGCCCAGTTCCCGCTGCATGTCTGGCTGCCCGACGCTATGGAAGGCCCCACCCCGGTCAGTGCCCTGATCCACGCCGCCACCATGGTCTCGGCGGGTGTCTATCTGGTGGCGCGCATGTTCCCCCTCTATGCGGCCGCCGGACCGGGAAACGGTGCCATGACGACGGTGGCGGCCATCGGCGCCTTCACCGCTCTGTTTTCTGCCACCATCGCCGTGGCGCAGAACGACGTAAAGCGGGTGCTTGCCTTCTCCACCATCAGCCAGTTGGGATACATGATGGCCGGTCTCGGGATCGGCGCCTTCGTGGCGGGTGTCTTCCACCTGGTCACCCACGCCTTCTTCAAAGCGCTGCTGTTCCTTGGATCAGGTTCGGTGATCGTCGGATCCCACCACGAACAAGATATGATGAAGCTCGGTGGGCTCCGCACGCGGATGCCGGTGACATTCTGGAGCTTCCTGGCGGGAACTCTGGCCCTGGCAGGGGTGTTCCCCTTTGCCGGCTTCTGGAGCAAGGACGAGATACTCGCCGAGGCGTCCCACGGCGGGCACATGCTGGTGTATGTGGTCCTGACGTTGGCAGCGCTCCTGACCGCCTTCTACATGGGCCGGCAGGTCTGCCTCACCTTCCTGGGCCAGCCTCGTAGCCATGAGGCGGAGCACGCCCACGAGGTGACTCCCTTCATGTACGTGCCGGTGGCGATACTGGCTTTCATGGCGACCTTCCTCGGCCTCATGGGAGTGCCGGCGGATTTCCCCATTCTGGGCAAGCTGCTCGGCGAGAACCCCTTCCATCACTACATCGGCGAGATGCTCACCCTGACGGGGGCGCACCCGGAGGCTCACGGCGTCAACTGGCCCGTGATGCTCATCTCCCTGGTACTGGCGCTCCTGGGCCTATTCCTCGGTTGGCTCGTCTACGGACGACGGCCACTTGAAGCGGGACAGCCGGACCCGCTGCGGCGCGTACTGGGCTCGCTCTACCCGGTGCTGGAGAACCGCTACTACGTGGACGAGTTCTACCAAGCCACCGTACTGCGTGCCGTGCATTGGCTCTCGGCGACCTTCACCGCCATCGACTCGCGTTGGGTCATCGACCCCTTCGTGAACGCGGTCGGGCGCAGTTTCGGGCGCCTTGCCTCGCGGTCCAGCAGCTTCGATGGTCGTTTCGTGGACGGAGCCGTACACGCCACCGCCCGACTGGCCGACGCGGCCGGTCGGGCGTTGCGGCCGGTGCAGACCGGCAAGGTGCAGGACTACCTGCTTGTTGTCGCTACCACGGTGTTGCTGCTGCTCGGGGTGTTCATCATCCTGTAGGGCAGCGCTTCTAGATTGAGCTTATGGTCGGCTAGGAGGGTACATAGATGGGGTTCCCGATCCTATCACTGGTGACGTTCCTGCCCCTGCTGGGGGCGCTCATGGTGCTTATGCTGCCGCGCGAGAACACGCGCGCCATCAAGCAGATCTCGGTAGGAACGGCCGTGGTCACTCTGGGGCTGGGCACCATTATCTGGAGCGCCTACGACCGGGCGGCCGGCGGGTTGCAGTTCATCGAGCTGGCGCGCTGGATTCCGGCCATTGACGTCAACTACTACATGGGTGCCGATGGCCTCAGTGTACCCCTGATCTTCCTGACCACCCTCCTGACGCCACTGGCTCTGCTCTACTCGGCATTCACCATCAACACACGGGTGAAGGAGTTCTTCCTTCTCTTCCTGGTGCTGGAGACGGGGATGCTGGGTGTCTTCTCCGCCCTCGACCTGGTGCTCTTCTACGTGTTCTGGGAGTTGGGGCTCGTTCCCATGTACTTCCTCATCGGCCTGTGGGGTGGTGAGCGGCGCGAGTATGCCGCAATCAAGTTCTTCATCTACACCCTGGCCGGCAGCGTGTTCATGCTCCTCGGCATCCTCTACCTCTACTTCACCACGGGGAGCTTCGGCATCCCCGAGGTCGCCGCGGCCTTTGAGACGGCTCGGCCCTTCGCCCAGAACATGGGCATCGTGAGCCTGGTCTTCTGGGGCATCTTCGTCGCTTTCGCTATCAAGCTGCCGCTCTTTCCCTTCCATACCTGGCTGCCGGACGCCCACACCGAGGCGCCGACCGCCGGTAGTGTCATCCTGGCCGGCGTATTGCTGAAGCTGGGCGGCTACGGATTCGTCCGTATCCTGCTTCCTGTCTTCCCCTCGGCGTTCAAGTACTACTCGCCTCTGATCGCCGCGCTGGCAGTGATCAGCATCGTGTACGGTGCCCTCGTCTGCATGGCACAGTGGGACTTGAAGCGGCTGATTGCCTACTCCTCGGTATCGCACATGGGCTTCGTGATGCTCGGCGTCGCGGCGGGAGCGGCGGGCCTGGGAGTCGCCGGGCAGGAGACCAGCGTATCCCTGGCCCTGAACGGCGCCATTCTGCAGATGTTCAACCACGGGGTGATTACGGGCGCCTTGTTCCTCCTGGTGGGCGTCATCTACGAGCGCGCTCACACTCGTGACCTGAGGGCCTTCGGCGGCCTGGGAACAGCGATGCCTTACTTCTTCGGCTTCATGCTGGTGGCGGGCTTCGCCTCGCTGGGGCTGCCCGGCCTGGCCGGCTTCTGGGCCGAGCTTTTCGTCTTCCGCGGGACACTCGCCATCGCACCGGTCTTCGCGATTGTCGGCGTGCTGGGCCTGGTGTTTGCGGCTGGCTACATGCTCTGGAAGGTGATGCAGAATCTGTTCTTCGGTGAACTGGACGACCGCTGGCGCAACCTCCCCGACCTGTACAGCTGGGAGATCGTAGCCCTGACGCCGTTGCTGGCCTTCATGGTGTTTTTCGGTGTGTACCCGACGCCGCTGGTGAATCTGATCAACACGGCGACAACCGCGCTAGCCGGCCTCCTGTAGGGGAAAGCGGCATGAATGCTCTGACAACCCTAGGGCTGCTCTCGCCCGAGATACTGCTACTGATCACGGCGCTCGCCGTGCTGACGCTCGACCTGATCTGGCACGGCGAGCGCCGTACAGGCTGGCTGCCGTACCTGGCAGTAGCGGGCACGCTAGCGGCCATCGTGGCGACACTCGCTATCTACGGTCGTGGAGAGTCCATCCTGGGCGAGATGATGGCGGCGGACGACTTCGCCCTCTTCTTCAAGCTGGTGGCGCTTTCGGCCACTGCCTTGGTCATCCTGGGGGCACGGCAGCACATCGCCGCCAGGGCCCGCCGCGAGGGTGAGTTCTACTTCCTGCTGCTTTCGGCCACTCTGGCGTCCATGCTCGCGACGGCGGCCACCGACCTTATCAGCCTCTACCTGGCCTTCGAGTTCCTCAGCTTGGCCAGCTACGTGCTGGTGAGCTACTTGCGCGGAGACGATTTCTCCGTCGAGGGTGGCATCAAGTACTTCCTGTATGGTGCGGTGGCCTCGGCCATCATGCTTTACGGAATGACGCTGCTCTACGGGGCGACCGGCACCACCACCCTCCGCGGCATCGCGGAAGGGCTGAACCGGAGCGCCGGGCCGCTTGCCTCGCTCGCCATACCCATCAGCATCATGCTGCTGGCCGGGTTTGCTTTCAAGATCGCCATCGCGCCCTTCCATCAGTGGGCGCCCGACGCCTACGAGGGTGCCCCCACGCCCGTCACCGCCTACCTATCGGTGGCCTCGAAGATGACCGGTTTCGCCGTGCTGCTGCGGGTCATGGTGGTGGGCATGGGTGACTTCCAGCCCACCTGGGCGCGGGTGCTGGGCGCCTTCGCGATTGTGAGCATGGTGCTGGGCAATCTGGTGGCGCTTCAGCAGCCCAACATCAAGCGCATGCTGGCCTACTCCAGCATCGCCCACGCCGGCTACATCATGGTAGGCTTCGTCACGCACGGACTGGACCCGGTGGGCTTCACCGGCCTGAACGGGGTGCTGTTCTACGCCATGGTCTACGTGTTCACGAACGTAGGGCTCTTCCTGGGCATCATCGCCTTCGAGAACGCGACTGACTCCACCAAGATCGCGGATTTTGCCGGCCTCTTCCGCCGCTCGCCCGTCCTAGCCATCTCGATGTGTTACTTCCTGTTCTCGCTGACGGGCATTCCCTTCACCGGCGGCATGTTCGCCAAGATCTTTGTCTTTGGGCCGGCGATGCAGGCGGGACCCTTCGGGCTGCTGCTGGCAGGCATCGGCGTCGTCACCAGCGTGGTGGGCGCCTACTACTACCTGAATGTGGTGCGAACGATGTTCTTCGTCGCCGGCGATGCGAGCGCGCCCGCGGTTCCGGTTGGCAGGCTGGTCCAGATCGGTCTGGTGGCAGCGGCGGTCGTCACTCTGGCCATCGGCGTGTTTCCGCAGCCGCTGGTGGATCTGGCTTCGCGCTCGGCTGTGGTCCTGGGGATGCTGCCCTAGATCCATGTCGGCTTTGCACTGGGGGCGCAGGTCCATGGACCTGCGCCCGTTTTGGTACTGGGCCGGCCAGACCGTCTGGCCGGGGCAGCCCGTTGGAGTAGGTAGAGTGAGATTCGGGTTTGAGTTGCTCAAGGGTAGTGACGGGGCGCGGCGCGGACTGCTGCGGACGCCGCACGGAGTGGTGTCGACGCCGGTGTTCATGCCGGTAGGCACGCAGGCCACCGTCAAGACCATGGCGCCCTGGGAACTACGGGAACTGGGCGCAGAGATCATACTGTCCAACACCTATCACCTGTACCTCCGGCCCGGGTCACAGCCGATCTCCGAGATGGGCGGGCTGCACGAATTCATGGGCTGGGATGGCCCTATCCTCACCGACAGCGGTGGCTTCCAGGTCTTCAGCCTGGAGCACCTGCGGCGCGTGGATGATGAAGGTGTGCGCTTCCGCTCACACCTGGACGGGTCCGAGCACCTGTTCACGCCGGAGCACGTGGTGGCGGTCCAGGAGCAGCTGGGTGCGGACATCATCATGTGCCTGGACGTGTGCTCGGAGGCGCACGACCGAGAGGCGCTGGAGGGGGCGATCGAGCTCACCCATCGCTGGGCGGCGCGCTGCCGAGATGCGCAGCGGCGCTCCGACCTGGCGCTGTTCGGCATTGTGCAGGGCGGGGTGTATGCGGACATGCGGGCTGCCAGTGCCGATTACCTCGTGAGCCTGGACTTCCCCGGTTACGCCATCGGCGGTCTGAGCGTGGGGGAGAGCAAGGCGGACATGCACCGCATGCTGGAGGTGGTCGCGCCGCGTCTGCCTCAGGATCGTCCTCGCTATCTGATGGGCGTGGGTTCCCCGGAGGACCTATGGGAGTGCGTTGCTCGCGGTGTGGATATGTTCGACTGCGTCCTGCCCACCCGGGTGGCGCGTAACGGCGCGGCCTTCACCTGGGAGGGCAGACTGAACCTCCGCAACGCCCGTTTCGCCCGGGACGGCGGCCCTCTCATGGACGACTGCGACTGCATGGCCTGCCGGCGCTTCAGCCGGGCCTATCTCCGGCACTTGATACAGGCCGATGAGATCCTGGGCCTTCGCCTGGTGACGGCGCATAACCTACGCTTCCTGGTCAGACTAATGGAGCGGATCCGCGCGGCTATTGTTGCCGACCAGTTCGAGACGGAGAAGGCTGCGTTCCTCCGTGGGTACCGCACCGTGGACCCGGAGGTCAGGCGAGCCAACGTAGAGGCACGGAAGAGGAGCATGGGGCGATGAATGCAATGCAGGCGGCA
>JAAYAV010000383.1 GCA_012719195.1 Anaerolineae bacterium
ATGCTCTCGACTTCGCCCGCCTGCGCCGTGTCCGTCACCGGGAACGTGGTCAAGGACTTCGTCTACGGAATCCAGGCGCTGCCGGACGTGACCGGCACCATCGCCGGCAATACGCTGCGGACGACATCGGCCTCCATCGAGGTGCGGGGCAACTCCCCGGTGAAGGTGAACCAGAACTGCCTGGTGAGCAGCACCACCAGCAGCACCTTCAGGGGCTTGCTCATCACCGACACCAGTCCCTCGCGTACCACGGCCCTGGACGCGCGCAACAACTGGTGGGGCCACAACACCGGGCCGTACTACGCCACCGACAACCCAACCGGTGAAGGCTCCCGCATTCAGGCAGCGTCCGGCAAAGTCCTCTTCAGCCCCTGGCTGACCACCAGTAACTGCGTCGACAGCGTGCCGGTACCCAAGAACGTGGCTGTAGAGGTGACCGGCGACCCGCAGATCGCCAACGGGCTGAACACACTGCCGCTGACGGCGCGGGTGCTCAACCAGGAGGGCGGCCCCTTCGCGGGGGCGACGGTGGCCTTCTCCCTCAGCCCTCAGCTTGGCACTCTCTCGGCGACCACGGCCACCACCGGCGCCGACGGCCGCGCTACCGTCCAGTACACCGTTCCCCCGGAATCCGCCTTGGGCGGGCAGAGCCGGGTGGTGGTGGCGGTGACGGCCGCGGTCGGCAGCATTAGGGGCTCGGGCAACATCTCCTTGGTGCCGGTGCCCTGCGTTCGGGTGCAGAACTCCAGCGGCATCAACATCGCCGGCGCCGAGGTGTTCGTCAACAACACCCTGGTCGGCGAGACCGACGCCCAGGGCAAGTTGTGCACCATGATGGACCTCGATGACGCGCTCGTGGCCCGCGAGATGGTGTTGCAGCAGCCGTCCCTTAAGGGCGCTCACGACCAGGACTCCGACGCCAACTGGGCTTTCCGCGCCTACCGCACCAGCATGGATCGGGACGCCAAGGGTGAGCCGGCGCCCTTCATCGTTGCCGACGTCGGCCGGGAGCAGGTGTTGGTGCTGCGCGAGACCAACCCGCTCTTCGGCTTCAACATCGTCGTCAGCGTGGAGTGGGAGACCACCGCCGAGTACATGCGCGACCTGCGCCAGGCCTTCGCCTCCGCCTCCCAGTACCTCTACGACGTCACCAACGGTCAGATGCTGTTCGAACGCGTCACCATATACGAACACGGTCAGCATATGGCGGAGGCCGACTACCAGATCCGTGCCAGCAATCAGGAGTGGCCGCGCGCCCGCCCAGGCGGCGTCTTTGGTGGCAGCGGGGCGCACATCAAGCTCGGCCGTTACTTCAACGGGAGCAGTGCCAACTCCGGTCCCTGGTCGGAGCCGTCTGGATTCCGCACCATGATCCACGAGTTCGGGCACTACGGCCTGTGGCTCTATGACTCCTACTTCTACTATGGGGGTGCCACAAAAGTGCCCTCCAGTTGCACGAGCCCCGACATAGTCACCAACACCACTTACGACAGCAACGCCACCATCATGGACTACCAGCGCAACTCGTCTGAGTTGGCCATGGAGGACGTGGAGGGCCTGTGGTCGAAGTCGTGCTATGACACCCACCAGTACCAGCAGTACGGCATGTCCGACTGGGAAGCGGTGGCGGATCGCTTCGACCGGGCCGGTGTGACGATGCACTTGCCGTCTGCCGTCGTAGTGGGCCCCGCGGCCATCCCGGTGAGCGCGTGGTCCGTGGTGACCACCGCTCCCACCCACAACGCCGGCGCCTGCCTCGTCCCGCCGACGGTGAGGCTAGCGTCACCGGACGGCACTCCCATGGTGTTCGCTGTGGTACTGCGCCGGGCCGGTGGCCAGGTCATCGCTCAGGGGCTCACCGACAAGTGGGGGCGGATCCAGGTGCTGGGTGGTGGCGAGGGCGACCAACTTATCTTCCGGCAGTCCTGGCCGCCCAGCAGCACCCGTATCAGTGGATCGGCCCTCATGACCTGCGACGATCCGCGGACGATACTCACCGGTACCCCACCCCTCTACCTCGACTTCTCCGCCGAGCCCGGCCCCGCCGCCAACCAGGTTGAGATCGAGATCACCGCCAGCGGCGCCGTGCAGGGGCTGCCCATCGTCACCGTCTACCAGACGGGCGCGGCGGCGGGCGTGGAGGTGTCGATGGGCGCGGGTGGCCCGAGCGGCACCTTCACCGGCACGGCCTCCCTGAGCGCGGCGCTGCCCTTGGAGGGCAAGGCGGTGGTGAGCGCTACCGGCGCCGCCGGCACGGCGCCCTACATCTTCTCCTTCGCCATCGAGACGATCGCGGCCGGGGAGAGCGCCACCCTGTGGTCACTGGACGGCCAGGCGGAGCTGTACCTGCCCGCCGGCTCCCTGCCCGGCGGCGCCCGGGTAACCATCCAGCCGGCTAATGTGGCCACGCTCGCGGCGGGTTCGCTGGCAGCGCAAGCCGTGGGGACGGAGTTGGTGCCCTTGGTGGGACCCTTCCGCGTCACCTCCTCGAGCGGCGATGCGCTGAGCAATGAAGCCTCCCTGAGCCTGTTCTACTCCGACGCCTCCGGCCTGGCGCCGGGCACGGACCCGACCACGGCGCGCATCTACCGCTGGACGGGCGGGCAGTGGGTGCCGCTGGAGAGCGCGGTGGATCAGGACCATCGGTACGTGTCCGCAACCCTGAGCGACCTGGGGACGTACGCCCTCTGGTCCGAGGCCTCCTGGCGGACGTACGTGCCCCTGCTGGCGAAGTAGCGGTAGGGCGCGACTACGCGACGCTCCGTGACATAGGCCCGGTCCAGCGAGTTCAGTAGTACGCGTAGACCACCTGGGCCGGGCCTAGCCAGTATTGCCCTTCGGTAACGTTCCTGGTCGAGGGAACCACACGTTCCTCGGCAACAATCTCCATGAGATGGTGCTATCTCTTGACGCCACTAGTCCGAACCCAGTACCATCTCAGTCGTCGACGCCCAGCGATGGCGTGTGATTGCGCCCGC
>JAAYAV010000384.1 GCA_012719195.1 Anaerolineae bacterium
AGGCTATCGAGCAAGACACATCGCCGTCGGCAGAGGTTAGGCGAGGAAGTCATGCGATCACCTCTCGGTAGACGAAGGATAACTAGAGTTCTTGGTCTGTCGCTATGTTCACATATAGCCTCGAGCTGCTCCGGTACCCGCTTGCCGCTCCCCTCGGTTCCCACCAGGAGGCACACAACGCATCCCACCTCGACCAACCCAACCAGCACGGCAAGCCCCAAGCCAACCGAGACGGGGCAGTCTGATGAACACCCACGTGCCTGACGGTAGTCTACGACAACTACCCTCACGATCCACGGCTGCGGACGGCCTGGGGCCTCTCGTGTCATCTGCAGCACGACGGTCGGAGGGTTCTGTTCGACACCGGTGGTGACTACGAGACGCTCTCAGGAAACATGGACGTCCTGGGCATCATGCCGGAGGAGCTAGAGGTGATTTGCATCTCGCACGACCACGGGGATCACACTGGCGGGCTCCAGGGCCTGCTGGCCGACACCGTATCGCCTGTGGTCTACGCCCCAGGCCCCTGTGCCGCGCGTCTGAAGCACATCGTCGAGGCAGCGGGGGCCAGGGTGGTCGGAGTGCGGGAGCCGGTCGAGATTCTCCCGGGCGTCCGGACTACCGGAGCGCTCGGCGAGTCGGTCGTTGAGGAAGCCCTGGTCGTCGACGCACCTGTCGGTCTGCTGGTCATCACCGGATGCGCGCACCCGGGCATCGTGCGGATAGTGGAGCGTGCCCGCACTCTGTTCGAAGGTAGGTCAAGCATCCATCTGGTGATGGGCGGATTCCACTTGGGTTCCACCACCGAGACAGACATCAAGGACATCGTCTCGGCGTTCCGTCGTCTGGGAGTGGAGAAGGTGGCGCCCACCCACTGCTCCGGGGACATGGCGAGAGAGCTATTCTCGGCCGAGTACGGCCCGAACTGCTTGCTGGCGGGAGTGGGCTGGCAAATGACCATCTAGCGTCTACGGACGAGCGTCGGCGGCCGAGCAACGAGCCGCCTGGGAACGGAATCCGGCAGGACAGAACCTGCCAACTCGGTCAGGACTGACAGTTGCCGCCTTGGCATGGGGGCAGGTCACAAGCAGGAGCGCCAGATGGACACTATATCGGCTCAGGTTAGCGTCTATCCCTTGAGACAAGTCGAAATCAGGGGACCGATAGATGAGGCATTGGCCACACTCCATCGATATGACGTGCAAGTCCGGTCGGGCGAAATGAGTACCCAGATCTGGGGCGAGGAGAACAACGTCTTCGCGGCACTGCAGAGCGCCTTCCGGAGAGTAGCCGAGGGAAGCGACGTGGTGATGGTCGTCATCGTCTCCAACGCTTGCCCCAAGCCATGGGACCCGTGCGGCAGTGTCTCCTAACCCTTTCGCCGACCACAGAGCCGCCGCACTATATGAGTCCTGGTACACCTCTCCGGAGGGACGGAGAGTCGATTCACTGGAGAAGAAGGCACTCCTTTGGACGCTGGGTGAACTGGGACCGGTAACCAGTGTGCTTGAGGTGGGCTGCGGCACCGGTCACTTCACCCGCTGGCTGGGAAAGAAGGGAATGGCCAACGTCGGCCTAGACACCTCAATGCCCATGCTCGAACAGGCGAAGTTGCTGGGCACAGACGCTCTTGTGCAAGGCGATGCCTTGGCCTTGCCCTTCGCCAACGGGGCGTTCGACGTAGTGGCGCTCATCACCACACTGGAGTTCCTCGCCGAGCCACAGAAGGCTCTGGTCGAAGGGCTGCGAGTAGCCCGGCTGGGACTGCTCCTGGGAGTCATGAACCGCTGGAGTTGGCTGGGAATATCGCGCCGGCTGACCAGTCTTGTCAGACCAAACGTCTACGATACGGCTCATTTCTACAGCGTGCCGGAGCTGGAGCGACTGCTGGAGCCCCTGTCCGAAGACGTTTCGACGATAGCATGGAGGTGCACCTTGTTCCCGCGCTGGTGGCCAAGCGAATGCTCGCACCTGCCCTGGGGTGGGTTTGTCGCCATGGTCCTTGGCAAGGCCGGAACCGGCTAGCCTCCCTCAGAAGGGGCCCAAGGATCTGTCCGGCATACAGAAGGAGAGAGACCAAGTAGGACGGAGACCGTTCAGGGGATACTCCCGCGAGTGGTCTCGAGCGACCGGCGTACTCCGGCGCAGACCACGGTGCAGCCGAACGCTTATGGGAAGGCGTGGCGGTGAGTGTCCTAGACCCATGACAGCCTGCCTTCCGGAGATCCGCAGATGGTGCCACGATCCGGCCCTAACGCACACCGACGGGCATGAGGAATAGCCGAATCGAGAGGGGACGATGGCCGCAATATGCGGGGTAGTCACGGGTGCTAGAGGGTTTATGGCCCGCCAGAAGAGCAACTACCGGGTGGCGGTGGGCCGCCAGGCAATGAGTAGCTTTCTGACGAACCTGACTGCGCAATACAGCTCGATCTATGTGACCGGGCTTGGGGCTAGCGCGGTGCAGTTGGGCGGAATCAGTAGTATCGCTTCCGGCTTCGGAGCACTGCTTTCCCTACCGGTGGGATGGCTAGTCGATCGCTACAGCCTGCGAAAGATCTACACCATGGGAGTCTTCCTAACGGCGTTCGGCGCCCTGCTCTACGGGATCGCTCCCACCTGGCACTTCATAATACTGGCTAGCCTCGCGATGGTTCCGGCCTCGCAGTTCCTCGGAGCAGGCTGCAGTGTCGTCTGTCGAGACTCCGTCGCCAACAAGGATCGCCTCACGGCCCAGAACACCTGTGTGACGCTGGCCAGTCTCAGCGGCCTGTTCGCCCCCATGATCGCGGCGGCTCTGGTCGCTCAGGCCGGTGGGCTCACCACCGAGGGCATCAGGCCTCTCTACTGGATTCAGGCGATGGGATACCTCATGGTCTTCCATCTTGTCTTCAAGAAGCTGAAAGAGCCCGACCACATGCGGGACTCGCGGCCAGCGGCCACAACTGAATTCGTAGCTGACTTCCGGCTCCTGCTGGACACCAGAAGCCCGCTCAAGAAGTGGGTAGTTGTCGCCCTACTCACGTCCATGCCAATGGCGATCACCGCTCCTTTCATCCAGCTCTACGCCTATGAATTCAAGGGCGCCGACGCGGTCACTCTAGCCGCCATGACCACCGCCATGGTGCTCACGCGCCTCGTCTTCGGCATCCCCCTGGGCAGGTTAGCGGATCGCTTCGGGCGCAAGCGGTTGATTTTCGCGCTCACCCCGCTGTGGTATGCCTCGTTCATCATACTCGTCATGGCGCGCAACCCCGGCATGCTCATAGCTGCCGGTGCTCTGCAGACGTTCTACAACATCGCTTCCGGTGCGGCCGGCGCCATGGGTATGGAGCTTGTTCCGCCAGACATGGCGGGCCGTTGGCACGGGGTGCTGGGAATGCTGGGCGGGCTAGTCGTCGTTCCGGCGCCGCTGATCGGGGGCCTGATCTACCGCCACTGGAATCCGATCTGGGTCTTCCTCCTGCCCCTTCTTGTCGACCTGATCATCCGGTTGCCGCTACTGGCAACCGTCCCGGAAACGTTGGATAGACTGCCTGACGGCAGCCGGGAGGACTAGCCCGGCGACAGTGGGACAACCGGCTGACCGTCCAC
>JAAYAV010000385.1 GCA_012719195.1 Anaerolineae bacterium
GAGTTCCACTCCGTGAAGAACACCGGCACGCCCCAGTTGGCGAGCCACTTATGTAGTAGTGCCGCCTGCGTCGATTTGCCCGACCCGTCGATCCCCTCGACGACGATCAGTCTCCCCTTGTACTCGTGCGGTTGGTCCAATCCCGGGGTCTTCATACACCCTCGCTCTCGTAGAATCGTGAGGCCGTGCCGGCGGCCTCCGCCTTCGTCAGCGCTGGCACGCCCGACCTAGACGTCCCCAGCCGGCGGCTCCAGACGGGCCTTCACCCGGAGCCCTAAGGTCTCCGCCAGCAAGTCGGACTTCTCCAACGCGTAGTATAGTTCCAGTTCCGCCCCGATCCCGGCGACCAGTGTGAGTTGGAGTCGGTCGTCGCACACCTTGGCCCGCACCCGTCGTACCATGCTCAGGTGGGTGCGGTCCATGCCATCCGCCACCCGCAAGATCCCTGCCAGCAGGCGCACCCAACCCCGCCGCTCGGAGTCGAGCTCGGCCAACTCCCGGTCGCCGTTCCTGGGCAAGCGCTTGCGGTGGTACCGCGCCGCCGCCGCCATCACCTGGACTTCCCAGTCCGCAAAGCCGGGCCAATCGGCGGCCATGATGATACGGTAACTGTGTTTGTGGTGCCCTTTGGCGCTGATCTCGTAGCCTATGTCATGAAGGTAGCCGGTATACTGGAGCAGTGCCCGTGCGTCCTCGGCCAGCCCGTGCACCGGCGCCAACTGGTCGAACAGCGACAGCGCCAGCGCGGTGACGTGCCGGCTATGCCGCTCCTCCCACCGGTGCTGTCGCGCCACGGCCAGCACCCTCGCCTGCCGCGCCTCCCGTACTGTCTGGTTGCCCTTGGCCTCTACCGACGCCACGATGCCGACTCCTGCCCCCTCCGGTCACACTTCTCGCATCCACAATACCTAACCATACCACTAGCGGCCAATGGTGCCCGACGCCCCTTTCCGCCCAGCCTTGACAGGACCTCGCTATCTCCGGACACTATCCAGCAGGTAGTGTCGAGACATTGAAGCACCATCTGCGATTAGTCAAACAGGAGTCTGTTATGATGAGAGACGTGTTCACCTTCATCGTAGGCGGCAAGGCGGGCGAGGGCGTCAAGAAGTCCGGCCTCGTCGCCTCCAGCATGTTGGCCGACCTGGACCGCAACCTCTTCCAGATGGATGACTACCAGAGCCTCATCCGCGGCGGCCACAACTTCGCCGTCGTCAGCAGCTCGGCCGACGCTCTCACCAGCCACCACCTGCTGGCCCAACTCATTGTCTGCCTGGACGAGCGCAGCTACCACCTGCATCGGCACGAGTTGGCCGAAGGAGGCGTCCTCGTCTACAACTCCGACGTCATGTCCGCCGAGGACGGCATCGGTCTGCCCATGACTTCCGAGGCGCGCCCGTACCCCCGGCCCGACCTGCGCGTCGGCGTGGCCTCCATCACCGTCCTCGCCGTCGCCCTCGGCCACGACATGGCCTACATCGAGAAAGTCATCGAGCGGGAGTACAAGCGCGACCTGGAGCACAACGTCGCCTACGCCTCCCGCATCTTCGAGCTGGCCGCGCCTACACTCGCCGGCCGTTTTCCTCTCGCCCGCGGCCACGCTCAGGGCAAGGCCCTCTACGGTAGCGAGGCCATCTCCCTGGGCGCCATCGCCGGCGGGCTGGACCTGTACATGGCCTACCCCATGACGCCCTCCAGCCCCATCCTGCACTACCTCGCCGCCGAGGGGCCTAAGTACGGCGTCCATGCCCTGCACCTGGAGAGCGAGGTGTCCGTCGCCAACATGGCCGTCGGATCCGCGTTCGCCGGCGCCCGCACCGCCGTCGGCACCAGCGGCGGCGGCTTCGCCCTCATGACCGAGGCCTTCTCCCTGGCCGGCATCATGGAAGCGCCCGTGCTCTTCATTCTCGCCTCCCGGCCCGGCCCCAGCACCGGCGTCCCCACCTACACCGAGCAGGCCGACCTCAAGTTCGCCATCGGCGCCGGCCACGGCGACTTCCCCCGCATCGTCGCCTCCCCCGGCACCGTAGAGGAGTCCTTCTACCTTACCGCCGACCTTCTCGACCTGGCCTGGCGCTTCCAGTCGCCCACCATTCTGCTGACCGAGAAGCACCTCACCGAGTCTTGCATGAACGCAACGCCGGACGCGGCCCGCGCCGCCTGGGCCCAGGGGGAGATGTACCAGGGCCACGAGGGCGACTACAAGCGCTACCTCTGCACCGAAAGCGGCGTCTCGCCCCTGCTCCATCCGCCCTCGAGCGAGGTCATCAAGTGGAGCAGCTACGAACACGACGAGGTCGGCATCACCACCGACGAACCCGGCCCGATCGCCGCCATGCACGACAAGCGCCAGCGCAAGCACGAGTCCATCGTTGAACACTTGCGCGGCATCCGTACCGTAAGCGTCTTCGGCGACGGCGGCCCCGTCATCTTCACTTACGGCTCCAGCACCATGAGCGTGCTGGAAGCCCTGCGCACCGGCGGCATCCAGGCCACCGTCGTCCAGCCCATCTACCTGGAGCCCTTCCCCGTGTGGGAGGTGGAGAGGTACCGCGGCAGCAACCCCATTGTGGTGGAGCAGAGCGTCTCCGGCCAGTTCGCCAACCTCATCCGCGAGCAGACCGGCATCACCAGCGACCGGCACATCCGCCGCTACGACGGCCGCCCCTTCGAGCCGTCCGAGTTGGCCCAGCAGATCAAGGACCTGATATAGCCATGAGAGAGTTAGGAACCTACGCCGAGAACCAGTGGTGCCCCGGCTGCGGCAACTTCGCCATCCTCAACGCCTTCAAGGCGGCCGTGCCCAAGCTGGAAGCGGCCGGCGTCGCTCGCGAGAATCTGGTGCTGGTCGCCGGCATCGGCCAGCACGGTAAGATGTTCGACTACACCAACCTAACGGGCTTCTACGGCCTCCACGGCCGCTCCATGTCCAGCGCCCAGGGCATCAAGCTGGCTAACCCCGACCTGCGGGTGATCAACTTCGTGGGCGACGGCGACTCCCTGGGTGAAGGCCTGGAGCACACCATCTTCGCCGCCAAGCGTAATGCCCAGATCGCCATGGTCATGCACGACAACGGCGTCTACGCCCTCACCACCGGCCAGTTCACCCCGGTCAGTGAGCGCGGCTATCGCGGCCCCTCCACCCCCACCGGCACCGTCGAGGACCCGCTCCACCCCCTAACGCTCATGCTCGAAGTGGGCGCCTCCTTCATCGCTCGCGGCTTCTCCGGCGAGCTCGATCACCTGGCCGAACTCATGGTGCAGGCCGTCCTCCACGAGGGCTTCGCCTTCTTGGACGTCCTCCAGCCCTGCGTCACCTTCAACAACACCTGGAAGACCTACAACGACCTGGTGGAAATCGTCGACCAGCCGGCAACCACCCCCGAGGAGGCCCGCGCCCTCTTCACCCGCAGCGACAAGCTGCCCATCGGCGTGCTCTACCGCCGCGAGGACGTGCCCTTCCACCAGCGCCTCTACGGCGACGCCAACCCGATCCGAGACAAGGCCCCCCGCGAGGCACGCCAGGCTCAAGTAGCCACCTATCTCGCTTAGGGGAGGAGAATCAACCGCAGAGAACGCAGAGTACGCAGAGAGACAAATAGGAGAGACTACCGGCACTGATCCGGTTCCCCCTTCCTTCTTAGGGAAGGGGGACAGGGGGTTAGGTTCTCCCTCCCTCCCGTTGTCTTCTCCGCGTTCTCTGCGTACTCTGCGGCAAGTCTCTCTCCCATCCGCCGCCAAAGGAGCGACCGACCCTATGCCCGCTGACCCCAACCGCGTCCTCTACCTCTCCCGCGCCGACGTCATCCGCGCCGGCCTCACCATGCCCGACATCATCGCCGCCCTCGAGGCCGCCTTCATCGAGAAAGGCCACAGCCGCGTAGAGATGCCCCCCAAGCCCGGCATCCACCCCGGCTCCGGCGACAACTTCATCCACGCCATGCCCGCCTACATCCCCGCCCTGGGCGCCGCCGGCGTCAAGTGGGTGAGCGGCTACCCGGGCAACCAGGAGCGCGGCCTCCCCTACATCAACGGCCTCCTCATCCTCAACGACCCCGAGACCGGCCTCCCTCTCGCCGTCATGGACTGCGTCTGGATCACCGCCGCCCGCACCGGCGCCGCCACCGCCCTCGCCGCCCGCTACCTGGCCCGCCGCGACTCGGCAGTGGCCGGCATCCTCGGCTGCGGCGTCCAGGGGCGCAGCAACCTGGAGGCCCTGGCAGTGGAGTTCCGGCTAGAGAGCGCCCGCGCCTATGACACCGTGCCCGGCGTCGCTGCGCGCTTTGCCGAGGAGATGGCGGCGAAGCTCGGGTTTCCGGTGCAGCCCGTCGCCCACCCGCGCGACGCCGTCACCGGCGCCGACGTGGTGGTCACTGCCGGGCCCATCCTCAAGAAGCCCCACGCCACCATCAAGGCGGGCTGGCTGCAGCCGGGCGCCTTCGCCTCTCTGGTGGACTACGATACCTACTGGGACCGCGCCGCCCTCGCCGAGCTTGACCTCTTCTGCACCGACGACGTGCCCCAACTGCGGCACTACCAGGAGATGGGCTACTTCCAGGACATCCCGCCCATCCACGCCGATCTCGGCGAGTTGGCGGTGGGGAGCAAACTGGGGAGGACAGCCGACAGCCAGCGCACCGCTACCGCCAACCTCGGGCTGGCGCTGGACGACATGGCGGTGGCGCCGCTGGTCTATCGCCGCGCCCGGGAGCAGGGCCTCGGCGTCTGGCTGCCGCTCTAGGCAGCCGGGGCGCCCGCCAGCCGCTCATGGGCCGCCAATGCCGCGCCCACGATGCCGGCCTCGTTGAACAGGCCCGCCGGCACGATGCGGGCCTGCGTCTTCAGCAGGGGCAGGAACTTCTCGTGCTGCTTACTCACCCCGCCGCCGACGATGAACAGGTCCGGCGAGAAGAGGAACTCCAGCAGGTCCAGGTACTCCTGCACCCGTTCCGCCCACTGCTTCCACTTCAGGTTGTCTTTCTTCCGGGCTCGGTCCGAGGCCCAGGTCTCGCCGTCGGCCTCGCGCATGGGCAGGTGACCGAGCTCGGTGTTGGGCAGGAGCACTCCGTCCACGAAGATGGCGCTGCCGATGCCGGTGCCGAAGGTCAGCACCATGACCACGCCCTTCTCGCCCTGGCCGGCGCCAAAGCGCATCTCGGCAATGCCGGCCGCGTCGGCATCGTTCAGGAGCAGCACCGGCTGACCCGACGCCTCCGAGAGCAGTGCCTCGCCATCGGTACCGATCCAGCGTTTGTCCACGTTGGCCGCCGTCTGAACGACGCCGTGGCGGATTACCGAGGGGAAGGTGCATCCGACTGGGCCCCGATACTGGAAATGCCGGACCACCTCGGCCACCACCGCCGCCACCGCCTCCGGGCGAGACGGGTCAGGCGTGCGCACGCGATAGCGCTCCCCCAGCAACTGGCCTCCCTCCACCTCCACCAGTCCGCCCTTAATGCCGGTGCCGCCGATGTCGATGCCCAGTATCTCCATCGCGTCCTCCTCCCCAGCAACCGTCCTGGTTCGCCTGCGTCCGTTGGCGCCAATTGTATAGGGGCGGGCAGCGGTTGAGAAGGGGCCCCATCCGGCAGCCAGTCGGCCTGCCTCCCGACTCCCTCCTCGCTACAGACAAGAGAGCCAGGCTCTAGACCTGGCTCATCGTTGGTTCTGGGAGAATCCAGTGGAGTTGTACCGCCTCAACGCCTAGCAGCCCGCTCCTGCATCCGGACCCCGGCCCCCTTCCTCTCCAGGGGAGGCGACAGCAAGCCCCTCTCCCCGCGGGAGAGGGGCTTGCAGAGAGGTTCGCTCACCCTCTAGGGGCGCATCCGGTACTCGATCCCCAAGTAGGCCCGACCCGATCCGTCCGGGTTGCTGCCCAGCTGAAGCTGGACCGTCTGCAGTGCCCGCGTCCGGCGGCTCCACCAATCGAAGGAAACCATGTCTCCCGGCTTCTTCTCCGCCAGCGCCTGCTGCAGGTCGTAGTTGCTGCCCAGCGCGCGCCGGTCCACCGCGATGATGACATCGCCCGGTTCCCAGCCTACACCGTCCGCCGGACTGCCTGGCTGGATGGTCAGGACTTGCGCCCCTGACTGCATCCGGAACTCGGGCTCTTCCTGCTGCGGCACCGGCGCC
>JAAYAV010000386.1 GCA_012719195.1 Anaerolineae bacterium
CGGTCCGGAGTGCCGAGAAGCACCTCGGCCAAGTTGGCCACGCCCACCGCCAGGGCTTCGTGATCGTAGCCGCCCTCGAGGGCAGCCAACAAGCGGCCACGGCAATGTCGCGTCGCGATGGCGACGGCGCTCTCGGCCAGCGCTGTGAAGCCTGACAGCGAGACGGAGAGACCAGTGAGAGGGTCGCGCCAGTGAGCGTCGTAACCGGCCGATAGCATCACTAGCTCGGGGCGGAAGGAGTCGGCAAGCGGGCAGACCACACTGGACACGAGATAGTCCAGCGAGGAGTCGCCGCTGCCGGGCGGAAGCGGCAGGTTGACCGTGTAGCCGGTGCCGGCCCCGGCTCCGCGCTCGGTAGCAGCGCCGCTGCCCGGGAAGAGGGGGCGCTGGTGGATGGACACGTACAGCACCCGCGGGTCCTCCCAGAAAGCCTCCTGCGTACCGTTGCCGTGGTGGGCATCGAAGTCGAAGATCAGCACTCGGCTTAGCCCGCCCTCTTCCAGGGCGTAGGCGGCGGCGCAGGCGACGTTGTTGAGCAGGCAGAAGCCCATGGGTTGGTCCCGCAAGGCGTGGTGGCCGGGAGGGCGCACGAGGGCGAGGCCCGATCGTGCCCTGCCGGAGAGGACCGCTTCCGTGGCGAGCACGGTGCCGCCCACGGCGAGCCGCGCCACTCGGTAGGAGGACGGACCCAGGTACGTGTCCCCCTCAACGTAGTGCGGGCGCTGGGGCCTCTGCTCCTCCAGCCAGTCCAGGTACGCCGGGTCATGCACGCGGGTAAGCCAGGCGCGAGGCGCCGGTGTAGGAGGTACAGACTGCATTCGCTGGAGAAGACCGCCGGCGGTGAGCCGAGCGTGGACGGCGCGGAGCCGATCGGCGCGCTCGGGGTGGGTAGGCATGTCGTGTTCCAGGAACACGTCATCAGTGGTGTAGCACACTACAGAATGCTGGGAGGGTGAAGGTGAGTTCATGTCGCGCTACGGATCGGTGCGGTGTGGGGCCGGAGCCACTCGTCGCCGTTGGGGCGCACCGGCTGGTATCCTCCTCGGGGGGAAACGCCATGGAGGGGGTACCGGCGCCCTACCTGCGCGCCCTTAGGGGGGCGGGGCTGCAGCCAGTTGTGCTGCCCACCGGTCTGGCTGCGGAGAGCGTGGGCCGTCTCCTGCAGCGGGTAGACGGAGTGCTTCTCATCGGCGGGCCGGACGTGGAGCCGCGCTTCTACGGCGAGGAGACCCGTCCCCAGTGCGGGCCCACCCATCCCGAACGTGATCAGAGCGAGCTTCTCCTGGTCGGTGAGGCCCTTGATCGAGGCCTGCCCTTGCTGGCCATCTGCCGCGGCATCCAGCTGCTGAACGTGGCGCTGGGCGGCACCCTCCACCAAGACATCGCCACGGACCGGCCCGACTCCGGCATCGGTCACCGTAGCCAGGAGAGACAGGCGCTGGCCCATACGGTGCGGCTCGAACCGGATAGCCTCGTCGCGAGGGCGGTGTGCATGGACCACGTAGCGGTCAACACCCTGCACCACCAGGCGGTCAAGAGCCCGGCCACGTCCTTGCGGCCGGTTGGCTGGGCGCCGGACGGCCTCGTCGAGGCGGTGGAAATGCCGGGTGCAGACTTCGTGGTCGGCGTGCAGTGGCACCCCGAGGAGCTCGTCAGCCTGGAGGAGCACGCCCGGCGGCTCTTTGCGGCGTTCGCTGTTGCCGCGGCGCGTCACCAGTCGGCTGCCTCTAGGAGTGGATCGTAGGCGTCCAGGCGCCGGTGTCGTAGCAGTGGGACGCGATCGCGGAACCCCGCCACCACCGCCTGGTCGTAGGGGGCGATGATCACGCCGGTTCTGCCTTCGGGCAGGCGGGCGAGCACGTTCCCGTGTGGGTCGGCGATCAGGCTGGGGCCAACGAACCGGTTGCCGGCATAGGTGCCTTGGAGGGCGCTGGCGGCCACGTACATGCCGTTGTCGAGGGCTCGCGCTCGCACCGCCAGTTCCCATTCCGCTGCCGGACCCAACCAGGCCGTCGCCACCAAAGCGAGCGTGCCCCCTCCGGCCGCGACCAGCCGTCCGGCCTCGGGGAAGCGCGTGTCGTAGCAGATCCACATGCCGGCGCGAACGCCCTCGGCAGAGAAGGTTCCGAGGCCATCACCGGGCGTCGCCCAGAGGCGCTCGGTGTCCCACAAGTGAAGCTTGCGGTAGACGTGCTCTACCTCGCCCTGCGCGTTGACATAAACCAGGCTGTTGTAGCGGGTATCTCCGTTGAGCTCGGCCATGCCGATGGCGACACCGAGCCCGAGGCGGGCAGCCGCTTGGCGCAGGGGGGCGAGCTCATCACCTTGGACGCGCACGGCCAGCGGAGCCACTTCGTTCGGGGGCAGGTAGCCGGTGAGTGCAAGCTCGGGGAAGACGATGAGGGCGGCGCCCTGCCGAGCTGCGTCTTTCATCTGGCCCAGCATTGTGGCGCGGTTGGCGGCGATGTTGCCCGGTTCGGGCACGAACTGACCACAGGCAAGCAGCATCGTCATGGGGCTACTCCTGGACAGCATACCGGTCATCCATCTCGGTGGCTGATTCTACGGCGTTGGGCCTGCGAGAGCCAGCCGACACCGGACGGCGGGTCCCCTCGCCCCCCTTCGAGTCTCATTTACGCCACCTGGGTGGCGATGCTATACTGCCCTTTGGTATCTGACCCCACTGGTGGAGGACTCCCTTTGTTACGCACGTTGGCGCAGAAGATCATCGCCGTCCACTTGGTTGAGGGTTCCATGCAGCCTGGGGAGGAGATCGCTCTCCGGGTCGATCAGACCCTGACGCAGGACGCAACCGGGACCATGGCATACCTCGAGCTCGAGGCCATGGGGCTGGATCGCGTCAAGACCGAGCTATCGGTGTCGTACGTTGACCACAACATGCTGCAGGGCGACTTCCGCAACGCCGATGACCACCGCTACCTGCAGAGCGTGGCGGCCCGTTACGGTATCTACTTCTCCCGGCCCGGCAACGGCATCTGTCACCAGGTGCATCTGGAGCGCTTCGCGCGACCCGGCCGCACCCTGCTGGGGTCGGACAGCCACACGCCCACGGCCGGTGGCATCGGAAGCCTGGCCATCGGTGCCGGAGGGCTGGATGTGGCCGCGGCCATGGCCGGCGAACCGGTCCGCATTCAGATGCCGCGGATCATAGGCGTGAGGCTGGTCGGTGAGCTTCCGGCCTGGGTGAGCGCCAAGGACATCGCCATCGAGCTGCAGCGGCGGCTCACGGTCAAAGGGGGAGTGGGCAAGGTCGTCGAGTACTACGGTCCGGGTGTGACCACCTTGTCGGTGCCTCAGCGCGCCACCATCACCAACATGGGCGCCGAGTTGGGCGCCACCAGCAGCATCTTCCCCAGCGACGAGCGCACCCGCGAGTTCCTGCGCGCCCAGGCGCGTGAGGACCAGTGGGAGCCGATGGGGGCGGACCCGGGCGCGGTGTACGACGAGAACGTCGAGATTGACCTGGCGCAGCTGGTGCCACAGGTCTCCTGCCCCTCCAG
>JAAYAV010000387.1 GCA_012719195.1 Anaerolineae bacterium
CGGGTAGCGTCCGTCTCGATGGTGGTGGGGCCGACGGCGTTGACGGTGATGCCGAACTGCGCCAGCTCCAGGGCCATGGTGCGCGTGAGCTGGATGAGGCCGCCCTTGGCGGTGCAATAGTGGACACGGTCCCACTGGGCCTGTATTGAGGAGATGGAGGCGACGCTGACGATGCGGCCGCCGCCCGCCTCGCGCATCCGGCGCGCTGCCGTCTGGGAGCAGAGGAACACACCCTTGAGGTTCAGGTCCAGGCAGTCGTCCCACAACTCCTCGGTGATGTCGAAGAAGGACGCGGCTTGGAGCTTACCGCCGGCGTTGTTGACCAGGATGTCCAGCCCGCCCCAGTGATCGGCGACGGCGGCGATGGTGGCGTCCACCTCCGCCTTGCGGGTGACGTCGCACTGCCAGGCGTGGGCCCGGCCGCCGCCTGCCTCGATAGCGGCCACAACCTTCTCGGCCTCGTCGGGGCGGGAACGGTAGATCACCGCCACCCGCGCCCCCTCGGCCGCCAGCCGTTCCGCGATGCCGCGCCCGATGCCCCGTGAGCCGCCGGTGACTATGGCCGTCTTGCCTTCCAGTCGCACTCGATGCCTCCTTGGGGAGAGGGGCATTGGCCACAGAGCTCACTGAGGACACGGAGGAAAGGGAAGTAGCTAGGGGAAAGTGATTGGTGGAGATCGACCTCCACTCCCATCCCCCTTATCCATCACCCCTCTGTGTCTCCGTGCCTCGGTGGCCAACCCCTACATGGCGGTGAAGCGCAGCGACCTGGTGTCGGCCTCGTTTCCCGTTGCCTGGGTGATGGGGCCGTAGAGCTCCGGCCGGCGGGTGCGCATCCAGCGCAGGCCGGTGCACAGGTCGCGCAGGGAGGCGTCCAGGTCCGCCACGACCAGCTCATCGCGCGCCTTCCACGTCTCCGCGATAACGCGGCCGTAGGGGTCGAGGACCATGGCGTTGCCGGTGCGCACCTCGTCTTCGTCGGGGCCGACGCCGTTGGCGAAGACGAGGAATAGGCCGTTGTCGTGGGCGCGAGTAGGGAGCCAGCGCATGAGCCACTCCCGCCCCTTGGGCCCGCGGAACTCAGCCTCGATGGCGGCCGGATCCTCGTGGCGGCGATCCCAGACGATGCGCTCCACCCGGCCCATGGTGTGCGGGTCCTTGAGGGCGCAGCCGCCGGTCTGATGCGGCGCGAGCAGCACCTCGGCGCCCTGCAGGGCGGTGATGCGCACATTCTCGCCGATGTTGTTGTCGTAGCAGATGAGCACACCGACGCGGCAGCCGTGGGGGGTGTCGAAGACGGTGTACTCCGAGCCGGAGGACACGTGGGCGCTGATGAAGGCGTGGATCTTGCGGTGCCGGCGCAGCTGCCCGTCGGGCATGGCGATGACGTAGGTGTTGTAGACGTTGTCGTCGTCGCCCAACTCGAGCAAGCCCGCCCCCAGCGTGAGACCGTGCTCGCGGGAGAGGGCGAGCAGTGCCTGGGAGGTGGGCCCGGCGAAGGCCGGCTCCGCCAGGTCGCGGATGTCGGCCCGGGAGAGGTGCCGCAGGTGCCAGTAGCCGGTGATGCAGCACTCGGGGAAGACGAGGATCTCGACGCCTTGCTGCGCCGCCTGCCGGGTGAAGGTGGTGACCGTGTCGAGGTTGGCCTGCTTGTCGCCGGGGGCGTGCTGGAACTGCACGGCCGCCACGCGTACGTCTCTCATGGTCTGGCTCCGCCTACTGGTTTGGGGCGCCGCCGGCGCCGGGTTCAAGCTTAGCGCAGAACGCCCCGCCGGTCACGGGGTGAGGTGCGCGAGTGCGGCGGGCAGCGAGCCGCCGGTGGACGGGCGCGGGCCGTGCACCCCCGTGGGTGTCGGAGGGCTTCCTCCGATGGCGGGCGGTAGATTCCTCGCTGCGCTCGGAACGACAAGGGAGTGTGGGAGTGACAAGAGGGCGCGAAGGGACGAGGGGAGTAGGCGTTTTCTCCAACTAAGTCGGGATCGGTGGGCCGTTTCACTGACTGACCTAACCCCCTGCTCGCCTGGCTGCTCCTCTTCCCTACGCGGGAAGGGGGAACCGGAAAGTGCCTCTCCCGCACTCGGACGCGATTCTGGACCTCCCCCTTCCCCATTACGGAAGGGCGACAGCGAGTCGGTCTGCCGACTCGCGAGCGGTGGTTGCGCTCCGCGAAACCACGAGGGGAGTTGGGTTGGCCCTGCAGGCACCCGTAATGGACTCTGTGCGACGTTCAATCGGAGCACGTGGCGGAGTAGGGGCGGACCCATCCTGGATCCGCCCCCGGACACGTAGCATTCGGCGCGTTCTACTGCTTCCAGGCCCGCAGGCTGCCGCCCGGGCGGGCCCCCACTACCAGACCCTCGCCGGCCAGCAAGACCGCCGGGCGCACATCGCCGCCCAGATCCGCCGTCCGCGTGATCTGGCCGGCGCCGTCCAGCACCGTCAAAACGCCGCCATCAGCCAAGACCACCACGCTGGCGCCCTCGGCCCACAGATAGTGCGGGGTGTCCGACAGGCGCGCCCGCCAGCGAACGCTCCCGTCCGTCGCGACGGCGTAGACGCTGTTGTTGGCACTTGCCACCAGCAACTCCGCTTCCCCGCCCACCAGGCCTGTGATCCGGTCGCCCGTGCGAAGCACGAACGCCACTTCGGCACGTCTGTCCGGGCCCTGCTCCTGGGGCGGACGCACCACTTGCACCGTGCCGTCGACGCAGCCGAAGGCCACCAAGCGCTGGCCCGACCCGTCGGCGACGGTGGCCACTGCCGAGGCGCCGGGGCCATAGACAGTGTTGTGCTGCCACTTCTGCTTGCCGTCTGCGCCGACGCCGGACCACCAGTAGTACTCCGTGCCCGCCACCAACTCCAGGGCGCCGTCGCCGTCCACGTCGGCCACCGCGCCGGCAGTGCTGGCGTGAACGCTTTCGAACTTCCACAGGAACTGGCCGCGATAGTCGAGGGCGTAGTAGTGCCAGTTCTCCGCGCCCACGATCACCTCATCGCGACCGTCGGAGTTGAGATCGCCGCGCAGGAGCACGCGGACGATGCCGTCCCGTTTGTAGTAGGGCACGCGGAATTGCCAGAGACGATCGCCCTTGAGGCCCAGCGCCGTCACGAGGCCAGCGCCGCTGCCGACGATCAGTGCCGTGCCGTCCGCTCCAAAGCCGGCGCTGCCGACGGCGGTGACCTTTCCGTCCACGTGGGTCGTCCAGAGCACGCGGCCGTCAGCAGTGAGGAGACGCACGGCCCCATCGGCATCGCCGGAGAGCACTTGCTCGCCTTCCGTGGTGGCGACGGCTGCCAGGGCGGTGCACTCGCCGCCGCCGGTCACCGTCCACAACGCCGCCTGCGTCGGTCGTTCCGACTCGGCAGCCACCGGTTCCGCGGGCACGGCCATCGCCCACATGGCGTCTAGAGCCAGCGTCAGGGCGGGCGAGACGAGGTCGTCGGTGCAGAGGAAGGTGAGGACATGCCGACCCTCGGGCACACTGAAGCTGATGCCCCCCTCCACCTCTCGAACGGGTCGCTCAACACCGTTCACCATCACTCCCGCCACCGCGGGCAGGTCGACGGTGAGCAGCGTGGCGTAGTCGGCAAGAGCCACGGCCTCCATCTGCTGCAGGTCCACCTCCAGGCTCAGCGGCCGGTCCGCGCGGACGGAGAGGCCCTCACACTGCAGGGTGGAGCCGTTGGCGAAGGCGAAGCCCATCTCGCCCACCCACCAGGCCTCGGCATCGGTACCGATTTCTGCCGAGGCTTCGCCCGACAGATGCACGCCCAACCACGACAGGCCTTCCTCGTCCCGCAACAGGACCGACCCGGACCCGAGGCGCCGCATCTCCGGCAGTGGTTCTCCTGCCAGGCGCGGCCGCAGTAGGTTGAGGATGGTCACCGACTCGCCGGTTGCCAACCGGGCGTTGCGATTCTGCTGCAGCACCCGCACCAGCGGCTCGGCATGGGTGTAGGGCTTCCAGTTGGACGAGGTCAGCTCGTCGACCTTCAGCGACAGGGCGGCGCCGTCAGCGTTGGCGATGTCCAGCCGGCGATCCTGCTGAGCCACGGTGAGGGTCGAGCCCTGCGAGCTCACTTCGCCCAGGACCTGCCAGAGGGCGCGGAAGTCGTAGTCACCCTCAGAACGGGCCCGCATGACGTCGGCCACCAGGAAGCAGCGGCCCTTGCGCCAGAGCACATTCCGCTCCCAGTCGCAGCCGGCGTAATCTCGCACGGCTGTGCGAGAGAAGCCCGTGGCGGACAGGTCGGCCACCAGGTCGCACTCGGTGAAGGGACGGATCTCGGTGGTGAGGCCGTCCCGCAGCGGCAGGACGCCGTTGTGGAAGTTGGGGGTGGAGCAGTAGTAGTCGCAGTCGGCCAGCCAGATACGGCCGAGGGCGGTGAGGCGGATGAACGAGTTGCCGTCGTAGTGCTTGTGCCCGCCGGTGCTGATGCCGTCCAGCAGTAGGTACTCGTCGTCCTCGCTGAGGCCGCCGCGGAAGGCGAGTTTGTCGAAGGAGCGCTCAATGGGCAGGACGTCCGGCCCGCCGGTGGAGAGGAAGAAGCGACGATCCATGGGTATCTTGCGGATGCCGATGGCGTCGCGCGGCTCGACCGGTTCGACCCCGGAATTGTGCCCGCCGATGGGGCCGACTCCGATAACGCGCGGCTCCTTCTTGGCCCGCGCCGGCGCCCACTGGTAGCGTCCATCGCCGCCGCGCCGCCGCTCGTGCAGAGCGAGAGACCCCGGATGCTCGGCCACCCACTGGTAGCGCCCGTCTCCATAGTACCAGGCGGCCATCGTGAGCAGCGGCCACTCCGACTCCCAGCCGAAGGGATCGCGGGTGTCGCCGTAGGAAGACTGGTAGCCGAGGTTGTCCAGCGATGCCAGCGCCAGCTCCACGCCGCGGCGCAGGTTTCCGCTGGCGAGATACTCCAGGTGCGGCCGGGCCAGGGCGTACTTGGCCATGTGGTAGAGGGTGATCCATTGGTAACCGTTGCTGTCTTCTACCGGCCGCCAGCCCTGCGCCTGCGGCACGAAGCACTCGTCGGCGATGAACAGCCAGTCGTCGGCCTGATGCAGGTCGTAGTACTTACCGTAGTACTGGGCGGCCAGCATGAGGCCCAGAGCGGCGAAGGTGGTGTGGTTATGCCGCACCTTCCGGTCGCGCACGGCGGCGTCGGCGTGGGGGATGCAGTCGACGATGAACTGGGCGTAGACGCGCGTTATGTGCAGTCGGTCCTCATCGGTGAAGACGGGCGCCTCTTCCACCAGGTCCCAGGCGGGCATCATCTTGTGCAGGCGGAAGTCGGCGTCCATACCCCAGGCGCCGCCGTACTGCTCGCGGCCGCTCTGGAAGTCCTCATACATGAGGTAGGCCAGGCGCTTGAAGAGCTCGGCCCAGCCCTCCTTGCCGCTGAGGTAGTACATGAAGCCGGCATGGCCCAGCGGCTCGGTGATGCCGCCGTGAGCCGAGGTCTCCAGCATTCTGTGGGCCTCGGCCATCTGCTGCCCGACGTACTCCTCGTTCGGCTCGAGGCCCAGGTCGGGGACCCGCTCCAGTACCTCCGGCCCGAGGGCGATGTCGAGCAACTGCGGCACAAAGATGCCCTCGCCGTCCAGCTCGAGAGCGTGCACCAACCGGTTGGCCGCCTCGGTAACGCCGCCGATGTCGCTGCCGCCCACCAGGATGGCGTTCAGGCCGCAGCCCCAGGGATCGTGGACGGTGCGCAGGACGTGTCCGCCCCGGCCGGGGTAGAAGCGGTCGGCGAAGACGTAGTGTTTGGCGTACAGGGGCGCCAGATAGGGGTTGTCGACCAGGTTGCCCAGAACGATCAGGTTGCCGTCCGGGGGCTCCCACGGATCCAGGTCGGCATCGGTGTAGACGGGCAACTCGGACCCGTCCAGCTCGCGGATGGCAGCGGCGATCTTGGCTGCCTGGGCCTGGTAGGCGGGCGTGTTGGGTGTGACGATGGCCGCCAGGGCGGTGCTCTGGTGGCTGATCACCGTCTCCCGGTAGAGAGGCTTGGCGACATCTATGTCTTCCCAGGTGTGGTAGTGAACGTGCTCCGTCTCTTCGTCGTGTTCATGCATGGCGTCAGGCCTCGACCTCGAAGGTCACCTGCAGTTCGCCCGCGCTCAAGGGCGCGGACAGGATGCCGACCGCCTCCTGGATGGGAGCGGCGCCATCGGCGGCATAGGGGTTGAACGGATAGACCGGCCACTCGATGGTGGCGCCAGCGGGGATGTGGGCCTTCCAGCCGTCCTGGCCGACCCAACCGCCTGCGTCGGCCCCGCCCAGGCACACCGTCTCGCCATCCAGCGCCAGGCTCGCGCCCGCGCCCGTGGCGAGCGGCGACTTGTGGTTGAGCTTGAGCAGCAGGCGCGCCGTGGCCTCGGCCGATCCGGACAGGGTCAGGCGCAAATGACGCGCGTCGACTATCTCCGCCTTGATGGTGCCGCTGCGGCCGCCGTAGTCCAGCGTCACGGCGCCGGCGTCCGGATGCAGGGTGGCAGCGGTGGGCAGGTAGACGGGGCCGTCAGCGCCCGGAAACTCGAAGTTGCTCCATTCGGGTTGGTCCTTGGAGTTGCCGCC
>JAAYAV010000388.1 GCA_012719195.1 Anaerolineae bacterium
AGCCTACTGCGGGGGAGAGGGTGAGATACCGGACCGTGCTTTTCGACTTCGACTACACGCTGGTCGATTCGTCCCCGGGGATACTGGAATGCATCAACTACGCCATGACTCGGATGGGTCTACCCACTCCCGACCCGGAGCGGGCGCGGCGGACCATCGGCCTGTCGCTGCCCCGCACGTTCGTGGCCCTCACGGGGCCCGCCATGGAGGCGCGCGGCCAGGAGTTCGCCCGCCTCTTCATTGAGCGGGCGGACGAGGTGATGAACGCCAATACCACCTTCCTCCCGGATGCGCGCCAGGTGCTGGACCAACTGGCCGCCTGTCGGGTGGCGATGGGCATCGTGTCCACCAAGTACCGCTACCGCATCGAGCGCTTCCTGCGCGACGAGGGCATCGCCGGCATGTTTGGCGTCGTGTTGGGCCTGGAGGACGTGGCCGCGGCCAAGCCGGACCCGGCCGGGCTGCGACTGGCCCTGGAGCGTCTGGGCCGCCAACCGACGGAGGCGGTCTACGTGGGGGATAGCGTAGTGGACGGCGAGGCGGCGTACCGGGCCCGAGTACCGTTTGTCGCCGTGCTCAGCGGGGCGACCCCGCGCGACGCCTTCATCCCTCATGAGCCGGCGGCCATACTGGAGTCGGTCGCCGACCTGCCGGACTATCTGGGCTGCCCGGCGTCAGTCTAGGAGAGTTTCCGGCACCTGCAGTATGGATACTGGCTCGGTACCGTCGGTGGACCGGAAGGCTGCGGGCAGACGCTGCACCAGGAGGGCACCGGCGTCCTCCCCGTAGGCCTGTCGCTCGACGCGGCCGATGTAGACATAACGCACCCGGTAGGCCTGCAGCAGGGACAGTACCTCCTCCCAGGAGCGGGTCGTGTAGAGCCGGGTCACATCGTCTTTGCGGACACTATGCTCGGAGGTCCCTCGCCACTGCATCTCGTGGAAGTCCCAGCCGAGTGGGGTAGGCAAGCCGGTGTTGGCGCTAACGCGGGCGAACTCGCTATAGGAGCCGCCCACGGCCTCCAGGATCACGGGCATCCCCGGCACATTGTCTTGCAGCCAGGCCAGGGCCTCAGCCTCGTCGGCTCGATGACGCTCCAGGTGAGCGAGACCGTTCAGCGTCGCGGGGCCCGTCAGTGCGTCAGTGCGGGTCCAGAGGCTGAGCGGGGCGTAGACGAGACCCAGCAGCCCCAGCGCCGCTGCCGCCACCCCGAACGCCAGCCTGGCATAACCCTGCCAGCGGCGCCAGAGGTGGTACGCCGCGTAGGCCCCGCTGAGAGACAGCAGCACCCAGGCCTGGTAGTAAAACTTGAAGACGGTGTTCATGCGGGTGCCGAAGTAGTCGCGTAGGTAAACGAACTCCACCGCCCAGGTCAGCGCCAATCCCAAACCCACCATGGCCAAGCTCACGTCCGCCAGGAACTCACCTTCGCCCTCGTCTGACGCGCCAGCGGGTGCGGACGTGGGACGAGGACTGGTTAGCCGGGCCAGAGCGGCGGCCATGACGGCGGTGACGACCAGCATCATCCAGGGCGAGGTCAGTTTGCCCAGCAGCATTCGCAGCAGCACAGCGAGCCAGTTGGCATCCTCAAGGAGCTCGCGCGTCTGCGCCATTCCCTGTAGCCGGTCCAGCGCCTCTTGGCCGGCGGGCAAGACCAGGAGCGCCGCCCCAATGACGAGCAGGAGGAGGTAGGGGGTGGTGAACAGCCCCGCCCACCAGCGCAGCGCCGTGAGCCGAGCGCCGGGACCCGAGGTTCGCAGTCGCTCCGCAGCGAGAGCCACTGCCGGCAACAGCAGGGGGCCGAACATGACCAGGAACTGGCTCAGGCGGGTCGGGGAGAGGTAGTGGGGCAGAATGCCTGATGCCTGCGACTGGAAAGCAAGGAAGAAGGGCGCATAGGCAACCAAGCCGGTGAAGGCCACCGCGGCCGCTATGACCATGGTCCGGCGGAGCCGTCGCTGATCATCGCCCAGCCCGACCCAGGTGGCGGCGGCGAACAGGGCCAGGTAGATGGGCCAGTCCCAGGTGTTGAGGAAGGCCAGGCCGCCTATCGTGGTGGCGGCGGCGAGCAGGAAGCCGCGGTGCTCGCCCAGGCGTGGCCGGCGGTGCAACCGCAGGGCCCACTCCACCGCCAAGGCGACGGCCAGCACGACAAAGGGCAGCGCCAGCACATGCGGGTGCATGTCGCCGAGCAGGAAGCTGAAGAAGGGGAACTCGTCAATCACCTCCATGGGGTCGCCCAGGGGAGAGCGGTCGTTGATGACCCGGCTGGCCCGCCACCACCAGAGGTAGCGGTCAGGCATCCAGGCGCCCGGCTGAGCGGGCTCCAGCAGGTCCTTAAGATCCAGCCAGCGCCAGAACGAGGCCGGCAACAGCCCTCGAGCGTGCAGCACCTCGAGGAAGCCCTCTAGATTGCCCATCACGGTGAGCGACACGCCGGCGAGGCCCCCAAACACGACGGGAGCTCGATCACGCAGGCCGCTGTTCGCGTAGCGCGCGACCATTTCCCGCATTAGGGCGAAGGCACCGGTGAAGGCGAGGGCGAACAGGGTGGCCAGGCCCAGGTTGAAGGCGAGCGCCGGGGGAACAGCGGCGGCCTTGGCCAGGGCGGCCACCATCAAGTAGCCGAAGTAGTAGTAGCTGATGGCGTAGCCGGAGAGCCAGGGGTCGGCGGGCGGGACACGCCCGTCCCGCATGATGGAGTTGAGGAAGGCGAACTCCATCGGCTTCTCGGTTCCCTCGATCTCGGGCGCGAAGGAGCGGAACCAGGCTGCCGCCAGGAAGGTCAGCAAGAAGACAATCTCGGCGGTCAGAGCGGGGTGGCCCTCCCCAGGGGCCGGGCGGAGCCGTCCACCGGCCACCAACCCGATGGCCAGGACGAGGACGAGAGTGCCGGCGAAAGACACGCCCTCCACCCGCAGGAGGCCGAGGGCGGACAGCATCCAGAGCAGGTATGCTCCGGCCAGCAACCCTAGCGGCCGGGCGAGGGGGTAGGCGGCGCCGGGAAGGTGGCGGAAGAGGCGCCGGGCCAGGGGCAGCCCGGCCAGCAGCACCAGCTCCAGCACCAGGAGCCAGCGGAAGGCGGCGGCGACGTCGGCTAGTGGAGGCATGGGGGTGGGCTACTCCTGAAACTCGGCAGCACCGGTGCCGGGTACTAGCCACGAGCGCCGGCGATGAGACCGGTCCACCAGGGCCACCAGGGCGTCGGCATCCTCAGGAGAGCCGGCGGTTGTACTAAGGAAGAGGCCCTCCGGTTCCAGGGCCGTCGCCAGGGTCTCTACCTCGCCGGGCTCGCAAGACAGACACAGGCTCTTGCCGCGGGCCTGGATGCGGTGGAGCAGGGGGAGCCAGCGGCTCATGGGTGGCGCACCGGCACCGGGTACCCATTGGACGGCGGTGAGGCGTGGCAGGTCGAGCAGCGACTCCAGGTGTCGCACCGCCCCGGGCCCATCGAGGTGATAGACGGTGCGCTGCACCCAGCGGGTCTGCTCCTCGACGAAGGGCAAGAAGAAGCGATCGAACATCGGCCGAGAGATCATGATGGAGAAGTCCGTCTGCAGGTCGGTGGCCGGTAGTTCCGACCAGAGGCCCATCCAGAAGACGTAACCGCCCACGTGCTGGTGGATGATCCCGTGGCAGGCCTGCCAGTAGCGGTACCAGGCCTGGTTGATCTCGTGCAGAGCGGCGAGCATTTCGTCCGGGTGGTCGAACAGGTCCAGCGCCAAGGGGGCGGTGCCACGGAGGCGGGCGAGAATCTCGCCGGGACCGTTGAGGTCCGGGATGCTGACGTAGCCCAGGCCGGGGGCGGCGGCCGCTCCGGCCTCCAGCAGCCGGCGAACCGTCTGCCACCAGTGGTTGTCGGGGTCGAAGCGGAGCCGGGGGCGCGTGTCCCAGTCGGAGATGATGGGGTCGGTGTAGGTGGTCTGGCGGTTGAGGATATGGAGGGGCGCGCCGAGGAAGGCGGCCAGTACCGCCACCATGCCTCCCGAGACGGGCCGCAGGATAGGGAAGGCGTCGCCTCCGTGATAGGTGGCGGCCAGTACTTCCCGCTGCCGCTGGAGCACGGTAGCCGGGTCGGTCCAGACAGCGGCCAGGTCCTTGGGAGCGATGTCTGGTTCGGGCAGGACGTACTTGGGGGCATGGACGGAGATGAGCGGGCGGTCCGGAACTTCCCCCTCCCACCAGGCCTCGTAGCGCTGCTGAACCCGCGGCCAATCATCCCTGCCGTGCAGTTCCAGGTCGTCCATAGTCTTCTCCTGCTCGTGCTTAGCCACTACCCGTACCGCCCGATCAGTCGCACATCTGTGCATAAGTGCGCATTATGCTGTGGATAAACTGCGCTTCTATCCCCAGAAGAGTGGACAGCTGCATGTGCACGTATTCCCACGGTCCGCCGTTTTCTACAGCGATACGCGATACAGAGCGCCCTTCGGGCCAGTCACGAGGCCCCCGGAGGCGGCGCGGAGGTAGGGCTCGCGCCCCGGGCATCGCGACCTGCGCGGCAGTGTTCACCGTCATCAGGGTAGTACCTGCCCCGCCCGTGCCGGATTGTGCGCGGCATTGGCCCGTGTGGCAAGGGGGGCCGGCAACAAGAGAGGACCGTGGCCGGGTGCGGTTGCACGGTCCTCTCTTGGTGGTGGCCGAGATGCTCGCTAGTGCTACAGGAAACGCTCGAAGCGGTCCTTGGTGACCTTGCAGATCGGACAACGTTCGGGGGGCTCGTCGCGAGCGCAGAGATAGCCGCACACCCGGCAGCGCCACACCGGATAGGACAGTGGCCCGAAGTCGGTCTGCTGCCGGTCGCGCGCTTCGGCGCGCTCTTCCGGGGTCGGCCGGCGCTCAGGAATGGGGCGCAGCGGCTTCTCGCCCTTGGCCACCGCCTCGCTGACGTAGAGGCCGCAGTAGCAGGCGTCGTGGTCGGTGAGGTCCGGATCGCGATAGTCACAGGGACAGACGATGTCGCGGTCGTCGTCCGGGTCTCCAGACGCCAGGCGGCAAGGGCAGCTCTGATAGCCGTAGCGCCCCTCGTTGACGATCAGTCCGCGAACCAGGTCCTTGGCGAAGCCCTCGTCCGGGTTCAAGTGGTAGCCGGCCGCGCCTTGTTCGCGCTTCAGCTTCTCGTAGAGCTGGTCTACCTGTTCGGCCGAGATCTCGGTCTCCTTAGGCATCGCCGGCCAGCTCACGCAGGGCGGCTTCGTCGAAGCCGATGATGGCGCGCTCGTCGTCGATCACCAAGGTGGGGAACGAACGGGCGCGGTTCCAGCGTGTGAGCTGATCCATCACTTCCTGGCGGTCGTCGCCCGCGACGAGATCCACGTCTACGTAGCGATAGGCGATCCCCAGCTCGGTTAAGAGAGCCTTGGTCTTCCGGCACCAGATGCACGTGCTCAGGGCGAACATGAAGACATCGCCCACGTTCCTGCCTTCTACTGACTCTACACTTGCGGCCATGGTGGTAGGTCCTCCCGGCGACAAACTGCTAACTGAAGGCGTCCACTTCCGGGGCGGACGCCTTATTGCCAGTATAGCACCGGCGTCAATCAGTGTGCCACGGAGAACGACGCCGTCGCCTCCAGGAGGTCGTAGGCGTGGGCGGCAGGAGCCAGAGCCTTGTCGGCCTCGGCGGCCGAAAGCGGCTCGAGCGACGCGTCGACCAGGGATTGCAGGCGTAGCGAACGAGGGGCCACCAGTGCAGCGAGGTCGGCGACGTCGGCCACCGGCAGGATGCCCGGCAGGTAGAGCAGGTCCATCTCCGGAGCGACGGAGGGCGTCTTGAGTGTTGCCGGCAGAGCCTCGATCTCTACTTCGCTGATGCGCCGATCGAGGGAGGCGGCGAGCAGCCCAGCCAGCCCCGTCACCAGCGACCCGGCTGCCGCCAGCCGCACGCGGCGGACGTCGCCACGGCGCTGGAGGTAGGTCACGCAACGCATCACGTCCCACGCCCAGGCCCCGGGCAGGGAGCGTCCAAGAGCCAGGGCGCTGAGGTGAACGTGGTCGCGGCCGGAAGCGGTCTCGCCGACGTCGCGCTGGTCGAAGGCCATGACGGCGCGGCCCTGCTCGAGCTCGGCGAGGGCGACATCATGGGTCAGGGCGGCCTTGCCTTCGGCGTGCAGGTACAGGGTTACGTCGAAGGGACCTTCGTCCCGGGGCCGCAGGAGCACCGCCGGGATGAGAACGTCGGGCTCGGAGCGGAACCAGAAGCGCTCGCCGGCGTAGCCGCCGATCGGCTCGGTGGACGTCACGCGCACGTCGAGGTCGCCCTCCTGCGGGCGCCCGCCCAGAGCCTCCCAGAGCGCCTCGGTCGTCTGGAGGGCTTGGGTGTGATGCTCGCCGGCGCTGCGCGGCGACAGGCGACCGGGCAGTCGGCTCACCATACCGGTGTAGAGGTCAGCCATGGTCTGATGCCCGGCGGGAAGCCCGTCGGGCAGGACCTTGAGGTACTCGACCCCAGGGACCTCTTCGTCCGCGGCCGGGCTGGGGCCCTTGAGCCAGATGTCCAGCCAGCGATAGGCCTGCTGCCGCATCTCGGCGTTGTACTCGTGGGGCGAATAGCTCTCGAAGCTGGCAAAGCGGCTGCCGTCGTAGAGGCTGTAGATCCGGGCGATGCGTTCGACCGCCATGCGCGCCGAGAGGATCGGGAAGCCGCTGTCCAGGATGCCGTGCATCAGGAGCAGCGCCCGGGGCGCGATGAGAGCGGTGATCTCGGTCAGGTCGGCGAAGCGGAGCAGACCGGGAATCGTCTCGCAGGTGCAGAAGCCCTTCTCCATGTAGTCGGCGACCATCTCCACCGAGCACACCGGTATGGAGACCTTGATGCGCTCGTCTAGGGCGGAGACGTACATGGTCTGGTTGCCGCCGCCGGAGACGCCGGTGCAGGCGATGCGCTCCGAGTCCACGTCAGCTCGGCTGATGAGGTAGTCGATGGCGCGCATGTTGTCCCAGGTCTGGATGCCTTCCACCGTCTGACCGGCGGCGAAGAGGAACCAGGTCCGGCGGTGCCCCTGGGCCTCGCGGTCGTTGTAACCGACAGCGTCAATGGCCAGGGTGACGTAGCCGCGGCGGGCCAACCCCACGCAACGAGCCTGGACGGCCGGGTCGTAGCGGCCGACGGCGTAGTGACCGTGGGGGCAGAGGACGGCAGGGGCGGGTCCGGTGAGCCCGTGCGGCACGAAGACGCTGGCGGTGGCGTGGAAGCCGGGCCGGCTCTCGAAGACGACGTTCTCGATGCGGTAGCCCTGGCGCTGATGGGTGCTGGTGATGCGGGCGTTGAGCGGCGTGCGCTCGGGGAAGCCGCCCAGGGCCGCTATGAGGTCGGAGCGCAACTGCTGCCGCCGCGCCGCCCAGGAGGCACGGGTGTGCTCGACGGCCCGGGGCCGCAGGAGGCGATCGCCCGCCAGAACCAGGTGCTGGCGCATCATGTCGGCGTAGGGCTCGGGCCAGACCGAACCTAGCCAGGACGAAGCTGACGGTTGGATGGACATTCACTCCTCCACAGGCGGATTGGCGGCCGAACTAGACAGCCCCGGAGAGAACCTGGCTGCGCAGCGCTTTGAGGCGCTTCATGACATCGTTGTCGCCGCGGCCGAAGTAGTCATGCAGGCGCACGTACTCCTGGAAGAGGCGATCGTACACCGCCTGTGAGCGCGGGTCGGGCCGGTAGGCGACGTCCGAGAGGTAGGCCATCTGGGCGGCCGCTTCCTGGATGGTGTCGTAGCCGCCGGCGGCCTTCCCGGCCGCCACGGCGCCGTGCATGGCCGCGCCCAGGGCGCCCGCCTGGTCGCTGGCGGCCACCTTGAACTCGCGTCCACAGACGTCGGCGTAGATCTGCATGAGAAGGTGGTTGCGGTTGGGCAGTCCGCCACAAGCGACGATGTCGTGGACGCGGACACCGCTACCCTCGAAGGCCTCGATGATCACGCG
>JAAYAV010000389.1 GCA_012719195.1 Anaerolineae bacterium
GAGGGCGACGACATGGTTGAGGTGTCGGTGCAGGACGACGGCATCGGTATCGCACCCGCGGACCAGGCGCGCGTCTTCGAGCGCTTCTACCAGGTGGAAGCGTCGCTGAGTCGGAAGCATGACGGGCTGGGCTTGGGGCTGAGCATCGCCAAGGGGATGGTCGAGCTACTCGGTGGCCGCATCTGGCTGGAGAGTGCCGTGGGCGCGGGCACCACCTTCCACATCAGGGTGCCGCTGCGCCCTAGTCGGGTCTCGGGCCAGTCAGCCTGGAAGCCTGCTTAGCAAGTAACCTGGCCTTTCGGTGCTCCAGCGCCGCCCGCATGCCGGGGGCCCGGTGGGCGCCCGACTGCAACGCCATTTCCACCACCGCCAGTGCCTCGGTGTAGTCACGTATGCGGTGCTCGAGGTGCTTCGCCAGTTCGGTGTGCGCCACCCCGTCCCGGTCGGTCCCCGACTCCACCAGTGCGTTCCACACTTCCGCCGCGCGGACGTGTTCTCGCTGTCGCTTAAGCAGGAACCCGAGGCGGCGCAACATAGCCGCCCGCTCTTCGCCGCGCGCCGTGAGCAGGGCCCGGCGGTAGGAGGCTTCCGCCTCAGCATCACGACCGGCCAGCTCCAGTAAGCGCCCGGCGCCGGATAGGTCGCTCGCGGGGGGCGAAGCCAGTCGACCCTCCATGGTGGCCGCCGCCGCGCCGCCCAGACCGGCAAGGGAGAGTACGTCCAGCAGGTTGTGGTAGAAGACGCGCGCCAATTCTTCCACCGCGCCCGAGCGCAAGTAGTCGAAGTAGATGCCGGGGATCAGGAAGCCGGGCACGTCGGCCTCCTCGCGCTCCACCCCGAGTACCATCCGTTCGATGGTGCCGAGGCGACAGTCGGGCACCCGGGCGCGGTACAGGCCGCGCGCCGCGCGAAGCAGGTCTAGGTGAGGCCAGCGCGTGAGTGCGAGCCGCTCCCGCTGGAGTAGGTAGCGCGTTTGCAGTAGCGGGGCATCGAAGCACTTGCCGTTGTACGACACCAGGAAGGTCTCACCTAGGCCTTCGCGCACCCCGCCCAAGAAGGCCTTCTCACCGTCCGGGCCGGGCAGAAAGTACTGGGTGACCTCGAACCCACCGGTGACAAACCTTCCCACGCCGACCAAGAAGACGAGGGTGCCGGTCGCCGTCCCCAGCCCCGTCGTCTCGGTGTCGAAGTAGACCGCCGAGGATGGATCCATGCTGTCGAGGCGAGCGTCCCGTGCCAGCAGCCCCAGGGTCTCGGGCCGCGCCTCCAGCGCCAGCGACAGCGGCGCGTGCCCGTGCCGGTGCTCGACGGGATAGACGTGCCTCACCGCCAGGTAGCCGGTCCGCTCCGCCTCGACGACGATCTCGCCGCCCGCCAGATCGGCCAGACGCCCCAACTCAGGCGGCCGCTTCTGGACAGGCTCCTCCGCCGGTGCTAGTCTGGGCTCGCCCAGACTGCGCAAGGTCCGGCGCAGGCGGTCAACCGCTGGTTCCATGTTGTCGCCACCGCTTCGCGGGCCTGGGCAATGGTCACTCCTTAGCGTATGCGGTTCTCATAGTAGGTCTGCCACTTATGCAAAGTCAACCCGGGGTTCCGCCCGTTGCCGGTGATCGTGCCGACCATCGGCCACCGATCGGACCGGTTGTAGTTCCCCTCCTGACGCTGTTGCTGGCCCTCGTCCTAGCGCTGATGCCCCGGCCCGCCCAAGCGCAGACGCCCACGGTCACTCCGATCGTCTTCGCCACCGCCGTGTCTGCCCTGATTCCCGAAGACGTGGCTCCGAGCGCCGACCATGTCTTCCACGGTGACGCCGTCCGCATCTCCGCCACCCTCGACGGCACACCGGTACCGGCCGGGGCGGCCTTCCCCCCGTCTGAGGCGCCTCTCGCGCTCACTCTCCGCTACGACGACCCGCTGCCGGCCGAGATCCTCTCCGCCGAACGCCTGGGCGTGTACCACCACGCCAGTGGAGACTGGGCGCCAGTCGCGGCGACGCGAACACCCGACGAGAGCGGCGGCGTTTTCAGCCTCTCCGTTGCCAAGACCGGTGACTACGCCGTGGGCGCGCGCGCCTTGCGTATCGTGGTGCAGCCGGCATCGCTGTCCCTGCGGCAGGGGGAGACGGCCCAGTTCAGCGCCAAGGTGCAGGACGAAGAGGGGCACGCCGTTCCCGGCATCGCAGTGGTTTGGCACGCCACCAGCGCCGCCGGCACCATCTCCAGCGCCGGTGTATTCACCGCGACCGGCGCACCCGGCACCTACGAAGGCGCCGTCGTGGCCAGCCTCGGCTCTCTCGAGGGCTATGCCGACGTCACCATTCGCCCCTGGACGACTTACCTCCCGCTGGCGCTGCGCGGCTGGGAGATGCAGCTCCGCCCCAATGATCCCCTCTTCGCACTGCAGTGGAACCTCCTGCGCATACGGGCACCCCAGGCGTGGGCCAGCACCACCGGCGGCCCGGTCGTGGTCGCCGTGATCGATACCGGCGTCGACCTCGACCATCCCGATCTGCAGGCCAGCCTCGTGCCCGGCCGTTGGTTCGCCAGCTCCTACCCTGACAAGTGCCCGGCGCCGTCGTTCCTGCCTTACGACGATAATGGTCATGGTACGCACGTAGCGGGCATTGTCGGAGCGGTGGGAGACAACGCCGTGGGTGTGGCCGGCACAGCATGGACGGCGCGTGTCATGCCCATCAAGGTGCTGGACTGCTTTGGCAACGGCTACATCAGCGATGCGGTAGCAGCCATCAAGTGGGCGGTGGATCACACGCAGTACCCGGCCCGGGTGATCAACCTGAGTCTGGGCACGAAGTGGAGGAGCGATCTCCGTGCCTTCGAGTATGCCATCGGCTACGCGCTGGACAGGAACGTGCTGGTGGTGGCCGCTTCAGGGAATGTCCCACCGTTCGATCCCGGCGAACCCGCCTGGCCGGCCAACTTCGCCGGGGTCATGGGCGTGGGTTCCACCGGACAGACTGACGCCATCTCCGGCTTCTCCAACCAAGGTCCCTGGGTAGACGTGACGGCTCCGGGCGAAGGGATTCTCAGCACCTGCCGCGTGGACCTTCCGGTTGACCCGCCCTACTGCTACATGAACGGCACCTCGATGGCCACCCCGCACGTATCCGGCCTGGCGGCGCTGCTGTGGTCGCGCTATCCGCACTTGTCCGCCCTGCAGGTGGCAAACATCATCCGTAGTTCGGCCGAGGACCTCGGCCCCGTCGGGTACGACCAGGGCTACGGCTGGGGGCGCATCGACGCCGCCGCCGCCTTGGCCCTCGCCCGGTCCCCCAGCCTGCTGGCGGCCGCGGAGTCCTCCCTAGCCGACCTCCAGGAGCCTGCGGCGCGCCCCGAGGTCACACTGGCTGCAGCCACGCCCGTTGAGTACCGGCCCGGGTACCTCCTGGTGCGAGCGGAGCCGGACACCATCGCCCAGGCACGCGTTCGCACCCTCGGCGGCCTAACGGCCCTGTCGAGCGAGGAACTGCTGCCGGGGTGGTCGCTGGTCCGGGTCCCTGAGGGCCAAGAAGTCGAGGTCGCCGCCCAGCTGTCCGAACTTCCCGGCGTCAGCGATGTGTCCTTCGATGTGGTAATCCACGCCATGGACTGAGGTTGGGCTAGCGAACGCCCGTTCCCGGACGGTGGCGTCCCAGAAACCCCTTGCGGCGATGCCATCGGATTCGCTATAATGACCTAGCACATATGTTCTAGGGAGAGGGGCCATGACGCACGACGAACTGCTGGCCTGGTGTCGGCGCGCCCCCGACCGCGGGGCGACCAAGCACGAGGAGTTCATCGACTACATCACTCTGATCGAGCGGCGCCAACGGGTGGACAATCGCTGGGTGACGCGCGCCCTACCGTACATGTCAGTCGACGGGCGCCTGGCGATGGCCAACGTGGACCACGATCGCCAGGGCAAGCGGCTGACGTTCCACGACCCGGTGGTGCTGGCCGACACCGAGCAGCAAGTGACCCTGATGGTGCTGGTGGAAAGCGAGGTCTACGGGCGCAGGCACGGCATCGCCACCTCGCGCAAGGCCGAGGGCTCTTCCATCGAGACGCAGCATCCCTGGGAGATTGCCGAGACATCAGCCATGGGCCGAGCACTGGCCGCCATGGGCTACGGCCTTCTGCCAGGGTCGGACGCGTACTCGAGCCATGACCAGCCGGCGCCCGCGATCGAGAGCGGCCGGCCGGAGCCGCAAGAGAGTCTATCGGAGAAGCAGAAGGAGTACCTCATCAACACGGCCGCCGAGGCGCTCGCCCTTTCCCAAGCGGACGCGGGTCGCTACGTCAACCGGCTGTGCCAGGAGCGCTACGGTCACTCGCTCAGCGACTGCAGCCGCGACGAGGGCCGCTCCCTAGCGCTGGAACTGCGCCGTCCCGCCCCTAAGGCGGACGAGGGCGGAAGCCCGACCGCCACCCGTCAGGGGGCCTAGTCCCGGTGGGAGCCGGGCCCACCTCGCCGCTATTGGCCGCCTGGGTGCCCAGGGCCCTCCTTCCCCTGGGGGCGTGCGCCGCTTCCATGGCTCTGCGCCTGCACCGTCTCGGGGCCGAGAGCCTCTGGTACGACGAGACCGTCAGCGCCTATCTGGCCGACCTCCCGATCGGCGCGATGATCGCCCATACCTCGCGCGACATCCACCCGCCCGGCTACTACCTCCTGCTCCACCTCTGGGCCGCACTGGCGGGCAAGGGCGAGTTCGCGCTGGCTTTCCTGTCGCTGGCGGCCGGAGTGCTGCTTGTGGCCCTCATTCACCGCCTGACGCGGCGGCTGGCCGGCCTTCGGACCGCCAACCTGGCCGCCGGCATCGGGGCGTTCTCCACCTACTCGATCTGGTACTCCCAGGAGGTGCGCATGTACACCATCGCCGCCCTCCTGATGCTGGCGCTCTTCGCCGTGACGTTGCTCCTGCGCGAGGGCCCCGCCCGCGTCGGCGGCTGGTGGGCGGTGTGGGCGGCGCTGTCGGCGTTGTCGCTCTACACCATCTACTACAGCCTCTTCCTGCTGCCGTTGCTGAGCTTGTCCTGGCTGCTGGCGGCGCTACGCGAAAGCGCGGGGCGTCGACAGGCCCTCAACACGTGGCTGGCCGGGCAGGTAGGGTCGGTTCTGCTGTACCTACCTTGGCTGCCGATCGCCATCCGCCAGGCCCTCGACCCGCCGGTCCCGCCCTGGCGCTCCGCCATGCCCTGGTTCGAGTCCCTCACCCAGGGTGGCACTGCCCTCGCTTTCGGGGAGAGCGCGCCCGCCGGCTGGTGGCCGGTGGCGCTGGCGCTGATCCTGTGCGCCTGCCTACCGCTCCTTCGGTCCGGGGCCCGGCATGCGACCCGCTGGGCGGTGGCGGCGTTCCTCGCTCCGTGGGCACTGATGCTGCTGGCATCGCTGCTCCAGCCGCTCTTTCACCCTCGCTACCTGTTCCCCTTCGCCGCCTTCTTCTCGGTCTCGCTGGCGCTGGGCTTGGCGCGCCTGGCCAGCACGCCGGTGGGGCGCTGGATCGCCCTAGCGCTGGCGGCGCTCTACCTCAGCGGGAACCTGTGGTCGGCGCAGAGGATGTGGACCCTCCCCGAGTACCGGGCGGATGACCTGCGCGGTGCGGTCACCAGACTGGCGGACCGTTGGCTCCCCGGGGACGTCGTCCTCTTCCAGGCCGGCTACACCTACACCGCGCTGGAACACTACTGGCCCGGCGAGGTGGCCTGGCGCGGGCGTGCTCCCGACTATGCCGGCGCGGCTGCCGACACCGGCCCCGTAGTGCTCATGGGCGGCAGCCTAGCGAGCGACGCTAACCTCGGTTGGGGAGACCCGCGCTCCGACTTCTACCGCACCACTCGTAGCGCCACCACCGACGGCATCACGCGAGCGCTGGTCGCCAACCGGCGCCTATGGCTCTTCCGCCTCTATGACACGGTCACCGATCCCGGCGGGGAAGTGAGGGATTGGCTCGCCCGCTCGCTCGTGCCCCTCAGCGACGAGCCCATATCGGGTCCCAGCTACGGGCGCCTCCAGTCATACATCCCAGTTGGCGACGCAGCGGACTGCCCTAGCCCGGTGGACTGGGGTGAACGGGTGCGTACGTGCGTGGAGGTCGGCGAGCCGGCGGGCCTGTCGCGCCCGGACCGGGTGCCGGTCTATCTCAGCGTAGCGGGCCTAGCGGCGGACCCCCGGGAGTCTGTCCACTACACCCTCCGACTACAAGCCTCCGATGGCGAAACGGTGGTCCAGTCGGACGGAGCGCTCATCCTGCATGACGGAGATGAGCCCGGCGAGCACTACGTGCTCAACCCCCTGTCGCTGCCCCTGGGCCCTGGCTCCGAGGGCGTCTACCGCGTGGTGCTCGGCCTCTACGTCTTCCGGGAAGGGGTACCCGTGCCCCTGGCACCGGTAGATGCCGTCGGATCCGAGCTGGCCGGCCCCGACGGACTGCTGGTTCTGGGCGAGGTGAGTGTGCCCTAGGCGGCAACGGGCGGCGGGAACCCACTTGGGGCCCACACCGCCCGCTGTTGCGCTACGCGAACCCGCTTGCGTCTAGTAGCGGCGAAGCAGTGCCGCGCTCTTGGCGACGCCGTCGTACTGGTCGCCCGGACCCTCGAACTCGATGGACAGCGGGCCCCGATAGCCCGAAGCCGCCAGCATCTTCATGCAGCGATCGAGGTCGTAGCGCACCTCGCGGCCCTGCTCGTCAAACTCGAAGGTCTTGGCATGGGTCATGACCGCGTAGGGGAACATCATCTCCAGCGCTTGGTAGCGGATGGACTCGTCGAAGTTGCCGAAGTCGGGGCAGAGCCGGAACCGCTCGCTGCCCACGCCTTCCACCAGCTTGATGATGTTGTTGGGGTCGGCGGAGAGGCCGCCATGGTTCTCCAAGAGCAGCGTGATGCCCAGCGTTCCCGCGTGCTCCGCCAGCTCCGCGTAGGACCCGATGGTCAGGTCGATGTCTTCGTGGCCTTCGGGCTGCCGGCCGCTGTTGACCCGGGCGCAGGGAGAGCCGATGTAGGCCGACACGTCCATCCACTTCTTGATGTTGTCCAGGTCGTGGCGGCGGACACTAGCATCCGGTTCCGAGATGTTCCCCACATCGATGGGGACGTTGACGACGGCACTGCCCGCCTCCGCTAGCCGGCCGCGAAGGTCATCGAGGTAGGCCTTATCGCTGCGGGGGAAGTGCATCTGGCAGAGCTCCACCGCCTCGATCCCGTAGCGCTCCCGAGCGAACTGAGGGAAGTCCAGCAAGGTGATATCCTGCGGGAACTCGTGCCGGTCGACGAAGCGATGCTCCCCGCGTTCATCCAGCTCCGTAGCGTGAAGGGTCCCCATGTGCTTGTGGAAGCTCCAGGTTGAGACCGCGAGTGTGTATGCCATGCACGCGCCTCCTCATACGATTGCTTGCACCGATCGACCGGATTCTAGGCGCCTGCAGCTGGAGAGGTCAAGCGCCCAGGTACGCGCCGCTGGGCCTGGCCGCGGGCGCCACTCCGTGCTAGAATCGCTTCCTCAGAAAGGGGACGCAGCCCATGCCTCGCGAATACGTCGCCGTCGACCTGGAGACCACCGGACTGGACCCGCAGTACGACAGCATCATCGAAGTGGGCGCAGTCCGCTTCAGTGACAGCGGCCCCGGTCCCACCTTCTCATCGCTGGTGAGCCCCGGACGGTTGGTGCCCGCCAAGATCCAGCACCTCACCGGGATCACCAACGAGGACCTCTCCCACGCGCCCGCCGCCACTGATGTGATGAGGCGCCTGGCGGACTTCGTCGGCCGCGACCCGGTGGTCGGCCACAACATCGGCTTCGACATCTCCTTCCTGGCCCGTTTCGGCGTGGCGCAGCGGAACCGCCGCCTGGACACCTTCGAGATCTCGACGATCCTTATGCCCCACATGGCCCGTCACAGCCTCCAGCACTTGGTGGGCGAGTTGCACCTGTCGTCCGACAGCGCTCACCGAGCACTCGACGATGCCCAAGCCTCGATGCGGCTCTTTCAGGCGTTACGCGAAGCCGCTCTGGCGCTTCCGGTCACCATCCTCGACCAGATCGTTGAGCTGGGGCGGAAGAGCGCCTGGGAGCAGGCCGCCTTCTTCGAGGACGTCCTGCGGGAGCAGAACCGCCGGCCGGCGAGCAACAGCATCGCGCAGCAGCTCGCTGCCAAAGGGGGCCTGTCCGCATCCGGACTACTGGCAGAGGCACCACCCCTGGGTGGCGGCATCGGTGAGCCGGTGCGCCCCCCGACCGCGCTCGATACGCTCGGTCTGATCGCCGACCTGGAGCCGGGCGGCAGAGTGGCCGCGGCGATGAACGCTTACGAGCACCGTCCGCAACAGCTCGACATGCTCGACGCCGTCTGCGAAGCCTTCAACGACGGGGAGCACCTCGTCGTCGAGGCGGCCACCGGCGTGGGCAAGTCCCTGGCCTACCTCCTACCGGCACTGACTTGGGCGCGGGTCAACCACGATCGAGTGGTGGTATCGACGCACACCATCAACCTCCAGGAGCAGCTGTTCAGCAAGGACGTCCCCCAACTGGCGCAGGCGCTCGGCGGCCGCCCCTCGGTGGCCATACTCAAGGGGCGCAACAACTACCTTTGCCCGGCCCGCCTGCGGACGCTGACCAACCGCCCCAGCCACTCACCGGAGCAGGCCCTCGCTCTGGCGAAGATCATGGTGTGGGCTCCCACTACCGCCACCGGCGATCGGTCCGAGCTGTTCCTCAACACGGCCCCGGAGCGGTCCCTCTGGTCGCAGATCGCCTCCGACAACTCCTGGTGCAGCGGGGAGGCCTGCCGCTTCCGCCAGCGCGGGGGCTGCTACTACCAGCGCGCCCGACAACTGGCCCAGCAGTCGGAGTTGGTCATCGTCAACCACTCCCTCCTGAGCCTGGACGTCTGCCAGGGCACCGAGAGCCTCCCGGAGTTCGAGCACTTGGTCATCGACGAGGCTCATCACTTCCAGAACGCCTGCACCAACGCTCTGCGCCTGGACCTGACCGTCAGCCAGATCACTGACATCCTGCGAAGCCTCTCGTCAACGGAGCGGGGCGCGAATGGTGGCGCCATCGGCAGGGTGCGCGCGGCGCTCGCGCGCTCGAGGCAGGGGGCCACCGAAGGGGTGCTCGCCTGTACCCGCCTCACCGAGGCGCTGGGAGCCCTGGAGCCGCGGCTCGATGCGGCTGCCACTCACCTGGATCACTGTGCCGGCGCCTTACTGAGCGCCTCCGCCAACGGGTTCACGCAGCAGCGTCGCATCACCGAGTCGGAGCGCAACACCGCCGAGTGGGCCGGACTGGCGGAGACCTGGAAGGACACCGCCGAGTCGGCCGGCCGTGTGGCGCGCCTGCTGGAGGAGGTCCGCAAGAGCGCTGCCGGCCTGTCACTCAACGAGGCCCTGTCCGAATCCGTACAGGCCATCGCGGCCGGTGCGATGCAGTTGCGCGAGTCGGTGGCCGGCTTCAGCCGGGCCATCTTGGAGCCGGCCGCAGGAGAGGTCTACTGGCTCTCCAGCCGAGAGGGCCAGGAAGTCTCCCTGCACTCCGCTCCAGTGAGCGTCGCCGACAGCTTGGCGGAGTCGCTGTTCGCCACTAAGCGCACCGTCATCATGACCTCGGCCACTCTCACCACGGCTGGGTCGTTCGGCTACTTCCAGGAGCAGATGGGCCTGGAATCGGTCCGCACCGTCACGGTGGGCTCACCCTTCGACTTCCGCAACGCCGCCCTCGTCTGCGTGGCCCGCGACGTGCCGGAGCCGCGTCAGCCTGGGCACCAGCGGGCCGTCGAGGAGTACGTCCTGCGCCTGGCCCGAGCCACCGGCGGCCGGTTGATGGCCCTTTTCACCTCGTATAGCCAGTTGCGCCAGACCACCAGAGCCCTGGCGGGCGCACTGGAGGACGAGGGCATACTCCTCTACTCGCAGTCCGAGGGCGGCAGCCGGAACCAGCTACTGGAAGGATTCAAGTCCTCGAAGCGTGCAGTGCTTCTGGGCACGCGCTCTTTCTGGGAAGGCGTTGACGTCCCGGGCGATGCCCTCCAGTGCCTGGTGATGGCCAAGCTCCCCTTCCTGGTGCCGGATGACCCGGTGGTCTCCGCTCGGCGGGAGCAGTACCTCGATTCGTTCGGCGAGTACTTGCTCCCTGAGGCCATCCTCACCTTCAGGCAAGGGTTTGGGCGGCTGATCCGCACCCAGTCCGATCAGGGAGCATTCGTCATTCTGGATAGCCGCGTGCGTAGCAAAGCCTACGGGACCCAGTTCCTCCAGTCCTTGCCCGACTGCTCCTTCCTGGACGGCACCATCGACTCCATCCCGACGCAGGTGGTCGGGTGGCTGAGCGGCGGGGATCCGAGGTAGAATGTTGGGTTGGGCAGCGGCCCCATACTAGTCTTGGAGGCAAGACCCGTTGATATCAGTGACCGAGCTACGTCGAGGGACCGTCTTCGAGATGGATGGTGCGCTCTACCGCGTCCTCGATTACCACCACAGCAAGCCGGCGCGAGGCAACGCCTACATCCGCACCAAGATCCGTGACGTGCGGTCCGGCGCCACCCTGGAACGCACCTTCGTCTCCGGTGATCGCGTGCAGGACGTTAGGCTCGACCATCGCACCGTCCAGTACCTGTACAACGACGGTGCCTTCTACCACTTCATGGATGTGGACTCCTTCGAACAGCTCACCCTCTCCAAGGAGACGCTCGGGGACGTGGTCAGCTACCTGGTGGAGAACAACACTCTAGACCTTTCGTCGTACGACGGTGAGCCGCTGGATGTGGAACTGCCGATCACTGTCGATCTGGAAGTGGTTCACACCGAGCCCGGCTTCCGGGGTGACACGGCCAACGCGGCGAACAAGCCCGCCACCCTCAGCACCGGTCTGGTCGTGCAGGTACCGCTCTTCGTCCAGGTGGGCGACGTCATCCGCGTCGATACCCGCGACGGCTCCTACCTAACGCGCGTCTAGTAGCGTGTTCGACCAAGGCGCCACCCCTGCCCCGCCATACCTCACCGTAGGCCAGATTACCGCCCACTTGCGGTCGGTACTGCTGCGGGACGACATCCTGCAGGACATCTGGGTGCGTGGTGAAGCGTCTGGGGTGACGCTGTCGCGGGGCGGCCACCTCTTCTTCACCCTGAAGGACAGCGATGCTCTGATCAAGGCGGTGGCCTGGGCTCCGCTCTCCCGCCGCCTGCACGCCAAGTTACGCGACGGCCAGGAAGTGCTCGCTCACGGGCGGGTGGACCTCTACCCGCCGCAAGGGGTGTACCAGCTCTACGTGACCGAGGTGCTTCCGGTGGGCACTGGCGTGGCCTACCTGGAGTTCGAACGCGTGCGCGCCATCCTGGACGCTGAGGGGCTGTTCAGTGAGGAGCGAAAGCGCCCCCTACCCCGCTACCCAACACGCATCGGCGTCGTGACCTCGGCGTATGGTGCGGCGCGGCGCGATATCGAGAACGTCCTCTCGCAGCGCTGGCCCGCCGCCGAGATGGTCCTGGCGGGCGCGCAAGTGCAGGGCGAGGGAGCGCCGGCAAGCCTGATAGCCGGGCTGGAGCTGGTGGCCGCAGCCGGTGCGGACGTGGTCATACTGGGGCGCGGCGGCGGCGACGTGGAGTCGCTCTCCTGCTTCAACGATGAGAGCTTGGCGCGAGCGATCGTGGCCATGCCCATGCCCGTGGTCACCGGCATCGGTCACGAGACCGACTTCACCATCGCGGACTTCGTAGCCGATCTGCGATCCCCCACGCCGTCGGCGGCAGCCATGGCCGTGGTACCGGATCGGGTAGAGGTGGCGGCGACGATCAGCGCCCTGGAGCGGCGAATGAGCCGCGCTGTCGGAGGCGTTGTCGGCGATCTGCGGGACGAGGTGATGCAGCAGATAAGGCTACTCTCGCGGTCCTCACCGGAGTTCGTCGTCAGCACCGGCCGGCAAAGGCTCGACGAAGCGACCACCAGGCTCATCAGGGCCGGCACCAGCCTGACGATCGGTAGGCGCGCCGACGCGATCGGCTTGGCCGCGCGCATGCGGGCCCAGACGCCGCCCGTGGAACGACATCGGGAGCAGCTGGCCTGGGCTGCCTCGCGCCTGGGGCAGGTCGTCCGGCGAAACCTGGTAGACACCCGGGGTCGGCTGGGCCAGACAGCCGCCCAGATGGCGTCGCTGGACCCAGAGAAGACGCTGCGCCGAGGCTACTCGGTGGTGCTGGCGGGAGACCTCACGGGGCCGGTGGTTAGCGACGCCTCCCAGGTCTCAGCTGGTGAGCACGTGGCCATTCGCTTCAGCCGGGGGAGCGCCGCCGCACGTGTGGTTACGACGGCTCCAGACGGCAGTTCAAGGAGTGATGAAGTTGGCAAGTGATTCGCTTAGTACCGCACCCGGACTCGGCTTCGAGGAAGCTTACGGGCAGTTGCAGGAAGTGGTCGAGCGCCTGGAGAAGGGAAACCTGCCACTGGACGAGAGCCTAGCCCTATTCGAGCAGGGTACACAGCTGGTGCGCCGCTGCTCCGCGGTGCTCGGAGAAGCGGAGCTGAAGGTGAACCTGCTGACGGCCGACCTGGAGGCGGACCTGAACCAGGAGCGCCGCCGGGCAGCCACGTTCGGCCTCGCCGAGGATGAGGCAGGCGACGAAGACAGCGAGTAGCGCCGGGCCCTCGGCCTAGTCTCGCGTCTGCAAGCGTGCCGCCACAACCTGACCCAGCGAGACACACCCGTCGTTGGGCGGCAGCTGCCGGTGCAGGAGCGGCTCAAGACCGGCCTCGCGCAGCTTCCCCACGCAGAGCGAGGTAAGGAGGCGGTTCTGGAAGCAACCGCCCGAAAGGGCCACCACCTTCGATCCGGCTGCGCGCGCGACCTCCCCGCCGAGTACCGTCACCATGTCGGCCACGGTGCGGTGGAAGCGTAGAGCGATCTCCTCTGCGGGTCGTCCGGCGCCCGTATCGGCGAGAACCGCACCCAGCAGCGCCCCCAGCTCGATTACACCGTCCTTCGCGTACCACTCGTACCCGCCCTCGCTGTCGCTATCCGCTACCCTTTCCGCCAGCGTCTGCAGGCGGATGGCAGCTTGGGCCTCGTAGGTCACCTCGCCGGAGAGGCCTAGCAGGCCCGCCACCACATCGAACAGCCTACCCATGCTGGAGGTTGAGACTGTGCTCGGGCTGTGCAGCCCGACGGCGAGCAGATCCAGCTCCCAGTCGGCCAGGTGTGCCAGGGCTGGCAGCGACCGGACCTGGTCCCCCAGGTCGAGCGCCATCAGGTAGGTAGCGGCGAGTCGGTCCACCCGCCGTACACCGGCGTCTCCGCCCACCAGGGGAACGTACTGCAGGTGGTAGTTGCGCTCCACCTGGCCGCCGCTCACCGTCAGCCACTCGCCACCCCAGATGCGCCCGTCTGTCCCGTAGCCGGTGCCGTCGAGGATCACTGCCGGCACGGAGCGGGACAGCAGGTCGGGGTCATTCTCGAGCAGGCAACTGAGGGCGTGAGCATGGTGGTGCTGAACCGGAACCAGATCTTGCCCTTCCTGAGCGGCGCGCTCCAGCGCATAGCGGGTGCTGAAGTAGTCAGGATGGAGATCGTGGGCGATGACGGTGGGCCGGACGGAGAACAGATCCTCGAACTGCACCCCCACCCGCCGGAAGTGATCCTCGGCCAGGGCGTTGTCGAGGTCGCCCAGATGCTGGCTCACATAGGCGGAGTCGTCGCGGGCCACCGTGACGGTCGCCTTCATCTCCGGTCCCACGCCCAGGACCTGTGGGCCCGGGACGGGAAGGACGATGCTTCCGGGAGCGTAGCCACGAGCGCGCCGGACGACTTGGGGCCGCACCGGACCTGAGGCCCCCGGGCGCATCAGGTCGACCACACTGTCGTCGCAAGGCATCTGGATCGGCCGGTTGTGCATAAGGTAAGCGTCGACGATGGCGCCCAGCCGGTGGCGGGCCTCGTCGTTGTCCACCGCCAGCGGCTCATCGGAGACGTTGCCGCTGGTCATCACCAGCGGGCGTCCGAACGCGCGGAGAAGGAGCAGGTGCAGAGGCGTGTAGGGCAGCATCACACCCAGCGAGTCGTGATCGCTGGCAAGGCGCGGGCTGAGCCGGGAACGGCGGTCGTGTCGGAGCGGTAGTAGCACGATAGGGGCCGCCGGGGAGGACAGCAGGGCGGCCGCACCGCTCTCTAGTCGGCAGTGCTCCCGAACTACGTCCTCGTCGAGCATCATCACCGCGAGGGCCTTGTGAGGGCGACGCTTGCGCTCGCGGAGGAGCGACACCGCCCTATCGTTGGTGGCGTCCACCGCCACATGGAAGCCTCCCAGCCCTTTGACCGCCAGCGCCTCGCCTCGCCGTAGCACCTCGGCCGCCCGCTCGATCACTTCGGCAGCCGGCCCGTGCGTGGCGGCGCCGCCGCGCTCCAACCATATCTGCGGTCCGCACACCGGGCAGGCCACCGGCTGAGCATGAAAGCGCCGGTCACCGGGGTCCTCGTACTGGCCCCGGCAGTAGTCGCACAGTGGGAACGCCTTCATGGTGGTGTTGGGGCGATCGTAAGGCACCCGCTCAATGATGGTGTAGCGGGGGCCGCAGTCGGTGCAGTTGATGAAGGGGTAGAGGTAGCGCCGATCGGCGTCGTCCAGGAGCTCGGCGCGGCAGGCGGCGCAGATCGCCACATCCGGGCTCACCGGCTGGTGACCGCCCACGCCGGCGCTGGCTCGAATGCTGAACTCCCTCGCCCCGCTGACGCCAACCTCGCGCTCCTCCAGGCGGTCAAGGTGGGCGAGCGGGGGCAGTTCAGACACCAGGCGTTCGCGGAACCGGGCCACCGCCTCTGCCGATCCCTCGACCACGATGGTCACGTCACCCGAGCGGTTCTGCACCCAGCCGGTCAAGCGCATTTCCTCGGCCAGCCGGTAGACGTAGGGCCGAAAGCCCACGCCTTGAACCGTGCCTCGTACGGTGATCTGGAGCGCTTTAGCCCCGTCGGTCACGGATGGTCTGCGATTGCAGCCAGTCTACCCAGGCGTCCACGCCCCCACCGGTGCGAGCCGACAGCCGGAAGAGAGGCGCGACGCCGTTCAGCTTGCGCAGCCCCGCCTCGTACCGAGCGTCGTCGAAGCCGATGAAAGGGGCCACGTCCCACTTGCTGATGACGACCGCCTCAGCCGTGCGGAAGACAGCCGGGTACTTCACCGGCTTGTCGTCACCCTCCGGCGTGCTTGAGACGACCACGCGCAGGTGCTCTCCCAGGGGGACGCCTGCCGGGCACACGAGGTTACCTACATTCTCAATGAACAGGATGTCGGTGGCAGACAGGTCAATCTCCTCGAGAGCGGCGGTCAGCATGTCGGCTCGGAGGTGGCACGCTCCACCGGTATTGATCTGTACGGCGGCGAAACCGGCCTCCTCGACCAGCGTGGCGTCAATGTCGCCGGCCACGTCACCCTCCACCACCGCGCTCCGCAGGCCGGGCGCCAGTCGCCGGGCCGTCTCGACGATGAGAGTGGTCTTGCCCGCCCCCGGAGAGGCCATTACGTTCACCGCCAGCACGCCCGCCTCGTCCAGCCGCTTGCGGTTCTCGTCGGCTATCTGCCGCCCGGCCGCCATAACTGCCCGACCCACTTCGATGACCTTCGCCACCCTGCTCTCCTACTCCACCTCAATCGACTCGACCCGGAACTCTTCGCCCGCCAGCAGCAATGCCTGAACGCTACCGCACCGCGGACAGGTTAGGTCCCGCTCCGCGGGGCGGTAGACGTGCTCACACGCCCAACAGCGAGCCTCCGCGGGCAGCCGCCGCCAGGCTAGCGTCGCTCCCTCGGCGATTGTCCCGGTGGTGACGAACCCCCAGTAGAACTCGACAGCGTCTGCCACTATGGAAGCCAACTCCCCGAGCGCCAGGTTCACGACAGTCACCTTCGTGGCACCGGCACGCCCGGCCTCGTCGAGCACGAGCTTCAATACACTTTCGGTTACGCCCAGTTCATGCATGGTATTGACTTATCCTGGTCCGGCAGGATAGCATAGCAGTCACTATGGCCGCATACCCTGGACTCGTGCTGGATCCCTACCGCCCCTGGGCCCACCCCGTTGGGCTCACTCCGAGTTCGCCCCTGTCAACCGCGGCATCGCTGTTCGCCGAGGCTTTGGCCGAGGACGGCGTCAGCCCCAATACGGTTGCGGCATTCGAGGCCGATCTTCGCCTCTTCGCTGAGGCGGTGGGCGGCGACCGGCCCATTTCCGAGATCGATGAGGGTCATGTCGAGCGCTTCCGGGACTTCCTCGTCGGTGAACGCGGAGTTAGCTGTAGCCCGTCGTCCCTGCGCCGCCGCCTGACGGCTGTACAGTCGCTCTTCCGGCACTTGCTGAGCGAAGGCCTGGTGCAAGCCAACCCGGTGACGTCCATCAACTGCGAGACGGCCACCGTCCGCCGGCAACGCGGCGACCTGCTCGATGAGTCCGAGGCCGAGGCCCTGACCCGGGCTGCCCGGGCGGAGTCGGAGCGGGGTGACTGGCGGCCGCTCCTCTTGGTCGGCCTGCTGCTCGGAACGGGCATCTCTAAGGCGGAGTGCCTCGCCCTGCACGTCACCGACGTAGACCTCGAAGCCGGCACCATCACGGTGGGCAGCGGTGATCGGCAGCGCTCGCTACCGCTCAATCCCGAAGTCGTCGAGGCCTACCAGCGATACGTCGAATCCCATCGAGGCGAGGGCAAGCTTTTCGACTGCACCGGCCGCAACCTCGAGTACGTGCTGACGCGGCTGGGCCGCGCCGCGGAGGTGTCCCGCAACCCGTCATTCCGCGTGCTGCGGGCCACCGCGGCCGCTCGGCTGCAACAGACGGGAGCCGGCAATGCCGAGGTCGCCGGCCGGCTGGGGATCAGCCGTCACACCTGGCCCGCGCTGCGTCGCCGGATCCGCCGGGCGACTAGCCAGTGATGGGCAACATCACGCGGTAGACCGCCTGGTAGCGGAAGAGCTCGGCACCGATCTGGCCGTTCCATCCCCCTATCGCGTAGATGGTGGTGTCGTCCGACACCACGGCCATGTTGCGCCACGCCCCTACCACCGGCATCTCCCACGGCTCCCAACGCTCCGCCCCCCAAGGAAGCCGCTCGCAGAAGGCGGTCGGAGCAGTCCAGCCGCCACCAACCACGTAGAGAGCATCACCCACGGCCGAGACCCCTAGCCCAGCACGGGCCTCTGTCAGCGAGGGAAGGTTTGCCCACTCGGCCGGCGCGTCCTGGTCCGTGGGAACCGCCAGTACCTCGTCGCGCACCTGGCGACCATCATAGCCGCCCACGATGTACAACCTTCCCTGAGACCAGGCCGCAGCTGGATGGAGCAGAGCCCGCGGTAGGGCCGTCAGGAGGCGCCAGGACTCGGCGCCCCGGTCAAGCGCGTAAACGGCGGATCGGTTCTGCCGCCCGTCCCAGCCGCCCGCTAGGTAGAGAGACTCGCCGTCGGTGGCTAATGCATAGGCGCAGAGAGGAACCGGCAGCGCCGGGCCATTCGACCAGGAGCCGGAGGCCGGATCGTACACTTCCACGGCGGCGATGACGTCGCCGTCCGCCGTCAACCCGCCAGGCACGTACACCCGCCCATCGACCGCGGCTGCGGCCACGTTGCTTACCGGAGTGGGCTTGTCGGCCCCCAACCGCCACGTGTTGGTGAGCGCATCGTAGATCTCCACCGAGCCGGTGATGCCCTGGGCCGTGTCTCCACCGGCCACAATGATGTGGGCGTCAAGATAGGCAGCGGCGAAGCGATGCCTGGCGGTCGGCATCTGGGCCACCTCGGTCCAGCGCCCTACTTCCTCCTGCCCGCCTCCGGGTGAGCCCGCTCCTCCGACCTCCCGCAAAGGGTCCGGACCCGGAATCGCCCCCCGAGCCTCCGGATGGGCGGGCCAAGCCACCAGGCCGACCACCGCAGCCAAGGCCAGGACAAGCGACAGCTTCCGCCACCACGCCACCGGCTCCGGGCCCGGCGCGGGCTCAGTCTCCCGCCCCGAATCCACTCCTAGCGCGCCGTCTGCCGGCGCCCGGGACGGGACCAGCCCCATTTCAATGGCGACCAGGCTGGCTTCGGTGCGCGAACGCACCTCGAGCTTGCCGAAGACGTTGCGCAGGTGCACCTTGACAGTGCTCTCAGTTATGTCGAGTTGCGCGCCGATCTCCTTGTTGCTCGCCCCGGTGGCGACCAACCGCAGGATCTCAACCTCGCGCTCGCTCAGCGCTTCGCGCATGCCCCTACCCGTGTCGTCATTACCAGACTTCGACGCTCGTGGAGACGGCACCGATCTCAGCATCCATTCGTTCCGCCTCCAGCCAGGCGAGCACGCTGCTGATCATCGATGCCGCGTGGCTCGACTCGTTGGAGACGCACACGATTCCTAGCCGGGCCGAGTACCACGAGTCCAGGCCCTCTACCTCCGCCACCGCCACGTTGAACTTGGAGCGCAGTCGCTGCACCACAGAGCGCACCACCCGCCGCTTGTCCTTGATCGAGGACGCTTCCGCGATGAGCAACTCCACCTGGCAGACGCCGATCACCATCTCACGCCCTCGACCGGCCGCGCAGTTGGTCCAGGACAGCCTGCAGATCCTCTGGCAGCGTAGACTCCAACTCGACCTTCTCCCCGGTCCCCGGGTCCAGAAAACGTATCAGCTGGGCGTGGAGGAACTGGCGGCTCAGTCCCAGATCCCGCGGGCCCCGGCCGTAGACTGGATCGCCCGCGACGGGGTGGCCAACAGCGGCGAAGTGCACGCGTATCTGGTGCGTGCGGCCCGTCAGCGGGTGCGCGTGAACGAGGCTATAGTCGCTGAAGATTTCGAGCGTGCTGTACTGCGTGCGCGCCGGGCGACCACCCTGCCGCAAGACTGCCTGCCGAGCCCGGTACTTGGGGTGCCTCCCCAGCGCCGCAGTAATCACGCCCGCGCCCGGTGTCGGCTCACCCACCACCAACGCCTGGTAGGTTTTCCAGACGTCATGGCGGCGGAACTGGTCCTGCATGGCCGACAAGCCCTCTTGCGTGCGACCGAACACCACCAGCCCGGACGTGTCTCGGTCGAGCCGATGCACCACGCCCCGTCGTTCCGGGGGACCGACCGCAGCGATCTCGGGGTAGTGGTACAGAATGGCGTTCACCATCGTACCGCTTCGGTCGTGAGACGTGGGATGGGTCAGTACTCCGGCGGGCTTGTCAACCACCACCACTGCGTCGCTCTCATAGACCACCGCTAGCGCCAGCGCCTCGGCGCGAATGTCGGTGTCGGCGGCGGGCGGCACATCTACCAGTACCTCGTCACCAACCTTCAGCGGCAGTGACGGCTTGGCAGGCCGACCGTTGACTTGAACCTGCCCGTCCTCGATGAGGCGACGCGCCTGGGTGCGAGAGTAGTGCTCGAGGTGCCCTGCCAGGAACTGGTCAAGCCGGCCCCCGTCTTCGGACACGACGAAGCGCACCGACCCTCCCGCCCAATCAGGCACAGGCTGAGCTGTCCGGCCCCACGGCCTCGGCCTTGCCGCTCTCCGGGACTCCCGAGTCGTCCGCGAGTAGATAGGCAGCAAGTATCACCACTCCCACCGAAACGGATGCGTCGGCGATGTTGAAGATGGGCCAGAAGTGCAGGTGAAGGAAGTCCACTACGTAGCCGGTTGTCACCCGGTCGATGAGATTGCCGATGGCGCCGCCCTGTATCATGCCGATGGATAAACGCACCAAGAAGTGCTGTACCGGGAGGCGATCGAACCAGATGACGAGGCCGATGACAACGAAGACCTTGACGATGGCGAACAGCGTGCCGGCCTGCGGAAAGAGACCGAATGCCGCCCCGCTGTTGTGAATGTGGGTCAGGGTGAAGATGTTCTCGAGCCCGGGGATCACCGTTACCGGCACCTGGTACGGCAGCGTGCCGGCGGCCCAGATCTTGGTGACCCGGTCCAGGATCAGCACAGCAATGAACGCTAGGACGGTGGATAGGGGAAGCAGGGGCTTGCGCATGAGAGTAGAGCCAACTCCCGCAGTGCTCAATGACTTCGGTGCTACCGGCCATTGTAAGCGGCGGCGCGAGCGAGGGGCAAGGCTGCCCCCCGCCACGCCGGCTGAACCAGGCGCTACACCCGCTCTATCCAGAGCGCCAAGCCACCATCCTCCAGTTCGAACTCCTCACGATGGGCGCCGAGGGACCCGGCACCGCGCGCCAAGCTGTCGCTCAACGTCTCCTGGGCTATGTAATCGCCGAAGCGATCGAAGACAGGCTGCAGCGCCTCGCCACCCTCGTAGCCGGTGACGATGTGGTCCTCGATGCGGAATCCCGCCTCCTTGCGCATGTTCTGCACCCGGCGGACGATCTCCCGCGCCAGACCTTCCAGGCGCAGATCCTCCGTCACCTCAGTGTCGATGGCGACAGTGTAGCCGGCCTCAGACGCCAGGGAGAGCCCAGGCGCCGCCTCGAGCTGCACTTCTACCTCATCGGCGAGGAGCTCGATCCGCTCGCCCTGCACCTCAACTGCCAGCGGCTGTCCCTGCCGCAGGCCCTCCGCCAACGCCGGGTCGGACAGGCCCTCCAGCGCCTGGCGGATGCCGGGCAGCAGCCGCCCGTACTTGGGCCCCACCTTGGCGGGCAAGGCACTGAACCGGAACCGGCCCAACTCTGCCGCGGGCGCAACTGTCACCGCCTTGACGTTCATCTCCTCCGCGACGACACCGGCTAAGCGCTGCAGACCGACGGCCTCCTCGGGACTGCGCAAGGCCACCAGGGCGCGGCCCAGTGGCTGGCGCAGCTTGATGTTGACGGCGTTGCGGGCCGCGTGCCCGAGGCTCACCACACGCATTGCCAGCGCCATCTCGCGCTGCAGCTTCTCGTCCACCAGAGACGAGTCAGCCGCCGGAAAGTCGCACAAGTGCACGCTCTCCGGTGCCGAAGCGTCCCGTCCGAAGACGAGGTTGCGGTAGATCTCGTCGGCGATGAACGGCGTGAACGGTGCCATCAGCTTGACCACCGTGACCAGGCACTCGTGTAGGGTCAGATAGGCAGCCGTCTTGTCGGAGTCGGCCTCGCTCTTCCAGAAGCGTCGTCGGCTGCGGCGCACGTACCAGTTGCTGAGATTGCCCACGAAGCGCTCGATCGGTCGAGCCGCACCAGGTATGTCGTAGTCGGACAGGGCCCGATCGACGGTGTCGATGAGGGTGTGCAGCTCGGAAAGGACCCAGCGGTCCATCTCCGGCCTCTCGCCCACAGGGACCCACTGCGCTGCCGGGTCAAAGCCGTCGATGTTGGCATAGGTGACGAAGAAGGCGTACGTGTTCCAGAGCGTAAGCAGGAACTCCCGCACCACCGCCCCCACCAAGTCAACCGACAGGCGTCGCGCATTCCCGGGAGGAGCGGCGGTGTACATGTACCAGCGCAGCGCGTCCGCCCCGTGTAGCTTCACCACGTCCTGCCAGGGGACCACATTGCCCCTGGACTTGCTCATCTTCAGGCCCTTGTCGTCCAGGATGTGCCCGGTGGAGATTACGTTCCGGAAGCACTCGTGCTGGAAGAGCATGGTGGAGATGGCGTGCAAGCTGTAGAACCAGCCGCGTGTCTGGTCCACTGCCTCACAGATATAGTCGGCCGGGAACTGCTCGGCGAACTTCTCCTGGTTCTCGAACGGGTAGTGCCATTGGGCCACCGGCATTGACCCGGAGTCGAACCAGCAGTCGATCACCTCCGGCACGCGCTTCATCGTCCCACCGCAGGCACAGCGGTAGGTGACGTCGTCCACGAAGGGCCGGTGCAAGTCGACGGCGTCGGGAAACACCTCCGCGAACGTGCTCTCCGGCTTAGCGCGCAACTCCGCGACGGAGCCGATGCACTCCATCTCGTCACAGGAGTCGCAGCGCCAAATGGGCAGGGGCGTGCCCCAGTAGCGGTCGCGGCTCAGCGCCCAGTCGACGTTGTTCTCTAGCCAGTTGCCGAAACGCCCCTCGCGCACGTGCTCGGGAACCCACTTGATGCGCCGGTTGAGCGCCACCAGTTGGTCACGGTACTCGGTTGTGCGGACGAACCACGACGAGCGAGCGTAGTACAGGAGCGGGCGATCGCAGCGCCAGCAGAACGGGTAGACGTGCCGCAGCCGTCCCTCGCGGAAGAGCAGCCCCCGTTGGCGAAGGTCCCGCAGAATGTGGGGGTCGGCGTCCTTGACGAACATGCCCTTCCAGGGCGTGACGGCGTCGATGAACTCACCATCAGCGTCGACCGTCTGCAGGACAGGCAGGCCGTGCTTCTGCCCCACAACCATGTCCTCGGCGCCGAAGGCCGGAGCCATGTGCACGATGCCGGAGCCGTCGTCGGTGCTGACGAAGTCGGCCGCGACCACGTAGTGCGCCTTGCCCTCGAGGGGCAGGAAGGAGTAAAGCGGCTCGTAGGACAGCCCCACGAGGTCCTTCCCTTTGACGCGCTTCAGCACTCGGTGTTCGCCGAGCAGCCCTTCTGCCAGGTTGGCGGCCACGTACAACCGCTCGGCCGGGTCGCCCGCCTCGGCGAGGATGTAGTCCACCTCGGGATGCACCGCCAACGCGACGTTGCCGGGCAGCGTCCACGGTGTGGTTGTCCACACTAGGAACGCCTCGCCGTCGCCGTCGCGGAGCCGGAACCGGACGAATACCGAGGGGTCCTCCGTCTCGGCATATCCCTGCGCCACCTCGTGATCCGAAAGGGGCGTGCCGCAGCGGGCGCAGTAGGGAACCACCTTGAACCCCTGGTAGAGCAGCCCCTGGTCCCAGAATCGGCGCAGGATCCACCAGACCGACTCGATGTAGTCGTTCTCCATGGTGACATAGGGGTCATCCATGTCCATCCAGACGCCGATGCGGTCGGTCATCTCCTCCCACTGGCGCACATAGCGGAACACGCTTTCCCGGCAACGCTCGTTGAAGGCGGCGACGCCGTAGGCCTCGATCTGCTGCTTGCCGCTGAAGCCGAGCTGCTTCTCCACCTCCAGCTCGACCGGGAGGCCGTGAGTGTCCCACCCACCCTTGCGAAGCACATAGCGGCCCTTCATGTTCTGGTACCGCGGGAACAGGTCCTTGAACACGCGAGCGATGACGTGGTGGGTACCGGGAAGGCCGTTGGCCGTGGGCGGGCCCTCATAGAAGACCCAGGGCTTCCCGTCGGGGCGGATGCTGCGCTCGAAGACCTTGCCCTCCTGCCAGAACTTGAGGACGCTTTCCTCCATCGCCGGTAAGTCCGCCCGTCCGCTCACCTCAGTGAATAGACCGCCCATAGCCAACCTCCTGCCCCGTCTGAAGACAGCAAAAGGCCCTCGTCCCCAGGGACGAGGGCCTGCGAGTTCTACAACACCCCCGCGGTACCACCCTGCTTAGCAGTGACCGCTCTCTCACGGCTACGTGTTCATAGCCGTACCGCTGTAACGGGCAGTAACCCGGCCAAGCCTACTAGACGTCTTTCGGTTGGCGGCTCAGGAATGATCTTCGACGGCCTTCGCGCACCCGCATTGCACCTGCCGCGGGCTCTCTGGGCGACTCCGACCGTCTACTCGTTTCCGTCCCAGCCTGTACTCTATAGAGATCGAGAGTAATGATACCGGTTCGGTGCCTCTCAGGCAACCTAGGCGCGGCCGGCCAGCGCCTTGCGAATGCGCCTCAGCGCCTTCTCGATATTGGCCACCGAGTTAGCATACGAAAGGCGGATGTGGCCCTCTCCGTAGGCGCCGAAGGACGTCCCGGCCAGGGTGGCCACGCCGGCGTCGTTGAGAAGGTAGGTCTCCATCTGCTTGCTTGTCAGGCCGGTCCCGGTAATGTCCGGGAAGACGTAGAAAGCTCCCGACGGCTTCAGGCAGCGGATTCCGGGGATGTTGTTGAGGCCGTCCACGATGACGTCTCGCCGCTGACGGAAGGCAGCCACCATTTCGCCCACGGCGTCCTGCGGTCCGGTGAGTGCCTCTACGCCAGCCCACTGCGTGTGGGCGCTAGTGCAGGAGTTGGAGTTGATCTGCAGTCTTGTCACGTGCTCGGCCAGGGCCACCGGCATGACGCCGTAGCCCAAACGCCAGCCGGTCATGGCGTACGTCTTGGAGAAGCCGTCCAGGATCACAGTCTTCTCCGCCATTCCCGGGAGACTGGAGATGCTGGAGAACTCGCCTTCGTAGATGATGCGGCCGTAGATCTCGTCCGCCAGGATGACGACGTCCCGGTCCCGCACCACCCGAGCGACGGCCTCGAGATCGCCACGCGTCAACACGCCGCCCGTGGGGTTGGCGGGAGAGTTGAGGATGATGAGGCGCGTCCGGTCGGTGACCAGTGACTCAAGCTCAGTCGTATCGAGCCGAAACTGGTTCGCCTGCAGAAGCGGCATGGGCACAGGAGTGCCACCGGCGAACTTAATCATCGACTCGTAGATCGGGAAGCCGGGGTTGGGGTAGACGACCTCATCCCCCTCCTCGACCAGCGCTGTGATCACGAAGTACATGATGGGCTTGCCGCCCGGCACCACGACCACCTGCGCCGGATCCACCTCGATGCCGCGGGTAGCAGAGACCTCGTTGGCGATGGCTCGGCGCAGATCCGGGATCCCGGCGGCCGGCGTGTAGTGAGTCTGGCCGTCACGGAGCGCGCGCACCGCCGCATCCACGATGTTGGCCGGCGTATCAAAGTCCGGCTCGCCGATTTCCAGGTGCACGACATCACGTCCCTGCGCCTCGAGAGCGCGGGCCGCTGCGAGCACCTCGAACGCCGTCTCAGTGCCCAGTCTGCTCATCTTCTTCGAGAAACGCATTGCTCCACCTCACTGGTGCCTGATCCCCTCACTCTGACACGGCCACATTATCACACGGCGAGCACACCCTGTCGAGGCCCGCGGCAGGGAGGTATAAGGTGCCCGACGCGCCTGGGCCGGTAGCGGCCGGCGGAGGCCGTACAGCCGTTGCCGCAGGGTACCCCGTATGCTATGATCGCGCTTCTATGGCTACCAGCGTGCATTCCACGGCGGTTGTCTACCCCAACGTACAGCTCGGCGACGGCGTGACTGTGGGCGAGTATGTCGTCCTGGGCACGCCCCCGCGTGGCGCCTCTCCCGGTGAGCACGCCACCGTGATCGGGGCAGACAGCGTCATTCGCTCCCACACCGTCATCTACGCCGGCAACATCATCGGAGCCGGCTTCCAGAGCGGCCATGCCACGCTTCTGCGCGAGTTCAACCACATCGGCGACCAGGTGAGCATCGGATCGCACACCGTCATCGAGCACCACGTCGAGATCGGGGACGGCGTTCGGATCCACTCCGGCGCCTTCATCCCCGAGTACTCTCTGCTGGAACCCGAGGCCTGGGTCGGCCCACACGTGACCTTCACCAACACGCTGCACCCTCTCTGCCCTCGCGCCAAGGACTGCCTCCGCGGGCCGCGGGTCCGGCGGGGCGCCAAGATCGGGGCCAACGCCACCCTCCTTCCCGACTTGGAGGTGGGAGAAATGGCGCTGGTAGGAGCGGCCGCGGTCGTGGTTCAGGATGTCCCGGCGCGCATGGTGGTGGTGGGCAATCCGGCGCGCGTGGTCCGCAGCATCGACCTGCTCACCTGCCCGTATGGTCTCATGGACTCGCCGTACAACGTCACGAGCGAACGCTAGACGGAGGGCGCGATGGATCAGATACCGCTGGTGGACCTCGGGGCGCAGTACCACTCCCTAAGGGACGAAATGGACGCCGCCATTCAGGGCATTCTCGACAGCACCCGCTTCATCGGGGGTCCGGAGATCGCCGGCTTTGAAGCCGAATTCGCCGCCTATTGTGAGGCCGCCCACTGTGTCGGCGTCTCGTCGGGTACTTCGGCGCTGACTCTCGCCCTACGCGCCTGCGGCATTGGCCCCGGCGACGAGGTAATCACCTGCAGCAACACCTTCGTGGCCACCGCGGAGGCGATTGCCCTGGTCGGCGCCACTCCCGTGTTGGTGGACGCAACCCCCACCACCGGGGGCATGGACGCCCGGCAGACGGCCCTCGCCATCACCGGGCGCACGCGAGCCCTGCTGCCCGTCCATCTCTACGGCCATCCCGCTGACCTCGACCCCCTGCTCGATCTATGTGAGCGGTACGGGCTGTACCTAGTTGAGGATGCCGCCCAGGCGCACGGGGCACGCTATCGGGGACGGCGCGTTGGATCGCTGGGGAGAGTGGCCTGTTTCTCCTTCTACCCGGGCAAGAACCTGGGCGCCTACGGGGACGCGGGAGCCATCGTCACCAACGACCCCGAGATCGGCGAGGCGGTGCGCATGGCGGCAGACCACGGCCGCACGCCCGGCAGCAAGTACGAGCACTCGCGGGTGGGCGGGAATGACCGTATGGACGCGCTGCAGGCGGCGGTGCTGCGCGTGAAGCTTCGCCACCTCGACGGCTGGAATCGGCGCCGGCGCGAACACGCCGCTCACTACGACGCGTTGCTCACCGGTTCGGCGGCCGCCCCTCTGCAGCCGGCTGGCTGGGCCGAGCCGGTGTACCACCTCTACATCGTCCAGGTGCCGCCCCAGTCTCGAGCCGGTATCCAGAAATGCCTGGGCGATGCCGGCATTGCCACCGGCATCCACTACCCGATACCGGTGCATCTGCAGCCCGCCTTCGCCGACCTGGGCTACCGTCCGGGAAGCCTACCGGTCTCGGAGGGGCTGGCGGAGAGCGTCCTCAGTCTGCCGATGTATGCAGAACTGCGGCCAGACCAGGTAGATGCCGTTTCCGCTCGCCTCCTGTCCTGCCTCAAGGACGAGGGCTTCTAGGCGCAATGGGCTCCGGCAGCGGCTCCGTCGCCATCTCGGTGTTTGCGCCTGCCTACAACGAGGCGGGAAACATCCCGCTGTTGCTGGAGAAGCTGGATCGCACCCTGCAGGCCCTGTCGGTGCCGGCGGAAGTGGTCATCGTGGACGATGGCTCCACCGATGGCACGGGAGACCTGCTCACCGAGGCGACCGCCCGCTATGCTTGGCTGCGCGTGATCCGTCACCGCCGCAACCTCGGCCTGACCGAAGCCATGCGGTCCGGCTTCGAGTCCGTCCGGGGTGACACGGTAGTCTTTCTCCCGGCGGATCTGGAAGCGGACCCAGAGGTAGACGTGCCCGCCCTGTTGGGGAAGCTCGAGGAAGGTTATGACGTGGTGGCCGGGTGGCGGCAAGGCCGCAAGGACGGCAAGGTCCTGGCCTCCCGCATCTACAACTGGGTCTCAGCCCGACTCTTCGGCGTGCACGCCCACGACATGAACTGGATCAAGGCATTCCGGCGCGAAGTCCTGGACGACCTCCAGCTTCGGTCGGACTGGCACCGGTTCATCCTGGTCATCGCCGCCGCGCACGGCTACCGCGTGGGAGAGGTGAAGACCTCCTACCAACCCCGGCAGCACGGGCGCTCCAAGTTCGGCATCGGCCGCATACCGCGCTCGTTCCTAGACGTGCTGGTGGTCAAGTTCTTGCTCACTTTCAGCCGCAAGCCCATGCTCTTCTTCGGCGGGTTGGGGTTGGCCTGCGAGGCGGTGGGCGGGCTCATCGGGGCTTTTCTGGTGGTGCTCTACCTGCTGGAGCAGACTCAGGTGCGCCCCCTTTTCAACCTCTCGTTGGTGCTGGTTGTCGCCGGGCTGCTTCTCTTCTTGGTGGGCTTCCTCGCCGAGCTGATCGTGGCCCAGACCGAGCAGCTCGAGTCTGTCCTCGCCGAACTGCGTCGCCAGAACCGGAGTTGACCCGTGAAGGTGCTAGTCCTCACCCACAATCTGCCCCGCTTCCCGGGCGACTTCAGCGGTACCTTCATCGATGCCCTGGCGACCGCCATGGTCAGACAGGGCGCGGAGGTCCGCGTTCTGGCGCCTCATGATGTCGACTACGTCTCGCCCCGGGAGTTGCCCTACGGTCTAGACCTTTACCGCTATGCCTGGCCCGCGACCTACGAGACCGTTGGCTACATGCGCAGTATGGAGGCCGACCTGCGACCGCGGCGCGCCAGCCTGCTGGCGACGCCGGCCAGCCTCGCCTTCGGTACCGCCGCCGGCGTTCGGCTGGCGCGGCAATGGGAGCCGGACATCATCCACGCCCATTGGCTCCTCCCCAACGGCCTGATAGGCGCTGCCATCAGCCGGATCACCGGTGTGCCCCTGGTCGCTTCCCTGCCAGGTTCGGACCTATTGGTGGCGCGCCTGAACGCTGCCACCCGTGGCCTGGCGCGCTACGCTCTCGGCCGGTCGCACTTGGTGACGGCCAACAGCCACGAACTGCGTGATGTAGCGCTGTCGCTGGGTGCCGCCGAGGACCGCTTCGATCTGATCGTATATGGCGTCGACCCCGACGAAGTGAAGGCTGACCCGCTAGCCGGCGAGGCCAAGCGCCGTGAACTGGGCCTGAGCCCCAGCGACTTCGCCGTCCTGGCAGTGGGCCGGATGGTGCCCAAGAAGGGCTTCCGCTACCTGATCCAGGCGCTGCCTCAGCTCCTCACCCGGGTCCCGACTGCGCGGCTTGTCATGGTGGGCGACGGCGACGAGCGCGCCAACCTGGAGCGCATGGCTTCGGCCATGGGCATCCGGCGGTCGGTCGAGTTCGTGGGAACGGTGCCACGGGACGAGATAGTCGCTTACTACAGCGCCGCCGATGCGCTCGCCATGCCATCCGTCACCGAGCCCGAGGACGGCCTCAACGTCTGCGTGCTCGACGCCATGGCCTGCGGGCTCCCCATCGTGGCCAGCACGGTGGCTGGCAACCCGCTCGTGGTCGAGGACGGAGTCAACGGTCTGCTCGTACCCGAGCGCCGGGCCGATCTGCTGGCCGACGCTCTTGCCCGGCTTCACAGCGATCGCCGACACCTGAGGGCCCTCGGTCAGGCCGGCCGCCGCCGCGTAGAGGCGGAGTTCGCCTGGCCGCACCTCGCCGCCCGCTACCTGGACCACTTCGAGCGCATCGCCGGCAATCACGCTACGGCCGACTAGCGGCATGGGTGCGCACGATCGAGGCGCCGCCTTCCTGGCCGGGTTGCGGCAACTTCTGGCGCATCCGTGGCTGCGGATGACCGTTCTCGGGCTCAGTCTCGCCTTTCTCTTCCTCGTACTGCGCGCCTACTGGGCCGATATGCGAAGCCTCCAAGTAGCAGTGCGCTGGTGGTGGGTTGCCGCGAGCGTAGCCGTCCTCTTGCCGTGCCTTCTGATGGAGGTCTGGCTATGGCGCTCGCTGCTGGACCAGATCGGTTGGTCCTTGCCCCTGCGGGGCGCAGCGGGGGTATGGTTCCTCTCCAATCTGGCGCGCTACATCCCCGGGAATGTCTGGCAGTTCGTAGGCATGATGGAGTTGGGAGCGGCGAGCGGCATTCCGAGGAAGGCCATACTTGCCAGCGTGCTTCTGCACCAGCTCTTCTCCAATCTGACCGGCCTGCTCGCAGGCTTACCCGCTCTCGCCAATGCCGCCCGGATTGCGCCGACGGTGCTTCTGGCGGTGCTAGTGGTACTCGTGGCCGGCATAGCCGTGGCCCTTTCCCCTCCGGTGCTGGCCGGGGCCGGTCGCGCCCTCAACAGCATCGTGCGGCCCACCACGGCAGGGGTACAACTCCGCCGACGGCCGCTAATCGCCCTCTTCTGCGGCTACTGCCTCTACTGGGTCTGGCTGGGCACCGCGTTCTGGCTGCTTGGCCGTGGCCTCGGCGCCGGTTCCGGATCACTGGTCGGCTGGGCGTCGGCCTTTCCCGCTTCCTATGTCGCCGGCTACCTGTCTCTGCTAACGCCGAGCGGAGTCGGGGTGCGCGAGGGTGTGTTGGCACTGCTGCTGGCGCCGGTGGCCGGGGCGGGGCTGGCCGGGGTGGTGGCTCTGGTGGCCCGGCTCTGGCTCACTCTAGCGGAACTCCTTGCGGCGGCGGTGGCCCTGGCGGCCAACCGCTCCCTGTTCCGGTCGGCCCGCGGCGGAGGCAGGACGTGAGGCTGACTCGACCGTGCCGGGCCGCCGTGATGCTGGTCGGCGCTGCCGCGCTGGCCTTCACCGTCTTCTTCGCCTGGTTCGCCATCGAGCGCCACAACGGGCTCATGACGCACACGGCCGACTTGGGCCAGATTGACCTGGCGATCTGGAACACCCTGCACGGCTGCTTCGTCCAAGAGGTGAAAGGCGAGGCGATAAGCACTCGCCTCACCGATCACATCGAGCCGATCTTCTGGCCGGTGTCGGTAGTGTTCGGACTCTGGGACGACGCGCGGGCACTGCTGTCGCTGCAAGCCCTGGTGCTTGGCATGACCGCGCTAGTGGTGGCGGGCGCGGTGTATGCCTGGTGGCCCGGCCGGTTGACGACTGCCGGCTGCCTCGCCGCCACTTGGGCGGCCCTGGCCTACCTGGCGGCGCCTGCAACCCAAGCGGCCACGGTGGCGGACTTCCACGCCTCGCCGTTGGCTGTCCTGCCGCTGGCCCTGTTGCTGCTCACGGGGCGTCGGGGCCGCACTTGGCCGGCACTTGTCGCCGCCGGGACAGCACTGGCAGTCAAGGAAGAGATTGCGCTGGTGGTCGCGGTCGCCTGTCTCGTTCTGGCGGTAACCTCTCGCTGGAAGGCAGGTTACCCGGCGGCGGCGCTAGCGCTAGCCTGGTTCCTGCTCGCTACGATGGTGATCATCCCCTCGTACAGCGCGGAAGCCTACGGTGAGGCGACAATGCCCTACCTGGCCCGCTACGAAGCTTCGGAGACGACCGGCGATCCGTCACTTCCGGCGCTCGTCACCGGCGTGCTGCGACGGGCGCTGGAGTCCGACCGCCTTCTGTACGTCGCCGGTCTGCTGGCCAGTTTCGCCTTCCTGCCCCTATTCGCTCCCGAGGTGGCTCTGGTGGCGGCGCCGCTGATCGCGGCCAACGTGCTCAGCCACTACTCGGCCCAGTTCTCCGGCCAGTTCCACTACAGCGCACCTTTCATGTCCGTCCTCGCCATCGCTGCCGGGGTAGGCGCGACGCGCGTCCTTGGCTGGGCCTGGAGACGGAGCCACCTCTTGTCGGGCCTTGTCCTGGCCGCGGCGCTCCTAGTGCCTGCGGTTCACCATATGGACGCGGGCTTCACTCCCCTGGGCGCGGAGTATTACCTCCATCGCCCCACCTCGTCTCGCGCCGATCTCCTGGAGCGCTTCCGTCCGCTGATCGGCCAGCAAGCGTCACTATCCGTCACCCCGGCCCTTCACCCGCACTTGAGCCACCGTCAGCACATCTACACCTTCCCCGACCTGGGCGAGGCCGACTACGTGCTGCTGGATGTCGCCGGCACCACGGACATGCACCCGGCCGATGTCCGACAGAGCTTCGACGCTCTCCTCGCCGGCGGCTACGGGATCGTTGATGCTGATGCCGGGATGGTGCTTCTCGCTCGTGGCCAGGGAGGTGAGCAACTGCCGTCCCGGTTCTTCCGCTTCGCCGGCACCGACCGCGCTCCCGCCCATCGCCTGGAGGTGCAGTTCGGCACCAGCCTCCGCCTGCTCGGCTACGATTGGCTGGACGACCCCAAATGGGGCTACACCTATATGCGGCTCTACTGGGAAGCCCTCGCCCCGCTCACGGACGAACTGATGCCCCACTTCCTGCTGGTGGACGGCGCGGGCGAGGTCATCACCGACAGCCGGTCGACTCCCTTCCTGGAGCCACACTGGCTGCCCCTCAGCCGCTGGACTCCCGGACAGGTTTGGATCACTACCTCCCTTCCGGCCGCACTCGGCGACGCCTGGGGCGCTTACGTCGGCGTGGTGGTGGACGGGCAGTATGACCAGACCGCGGCCCGCCTCTCTCCCAGCGCGTCGGGCGCCGGCCAGGTCGTGTCCTCGACCAACCTTGTGCGCCTGGATCCCGTGCAACGCGTTCGGGCCGGGCTTCGGCCGTCGCTCAAACCACTCGCCGTCCTGCCTCCGCCGGACCAGGGTCAGGCCACGCCACTGGGCGGGTGGCTCCATTTCCACGGCGCCCGCGTCCCGGGACGCATTGCGCCCGGTGAAGCGCTTGCGGTCACCACCTACTGGAGCCGGCCGTCCGCCGCCGACTTCGAGCTGGCTCTCTCCATCCGGCTACTCGATTCCACTGGCGTCGTGGCAGCCCAGATCGACGGTCCAGTTCAGCAGGGGCTCTACCCGCCCAGGGCCTGGATCGCAGGAGAGATCGTGCCTGACCGCAAGACGCTGTCAGATGCCTCCGAGCTGGGTTCGGGCCAGTACACTGTGATCGTCATTCCCTACGATCCCGCCACCGGCGCTCCCCTGGAATCGGTGGGGAGCGGGCTCGTGCTGGGTACCGTTGTGGTCGTACCCGCGGACGTGACGCCATGAGCAGCCGCATACGCTTCCGCAGCGTGGGTCTCAGCCGGGTTGCGCTCGGCACCGTACTGCTACTTGCCTTCGCCCTCCGGCTCTACCGACTGCCGCAACAGAGCCTTTCCTATGACGAGGCGGTTAGCAGCTATCTAGCCCACCTACCGCTACGCGAAATGCTGGCCTGGACGGCCGCGGACGTGCAGCCCCCGCTTTACTACCTGCTCCTCCAGGCCTGGACCGCAGTCGCGGGTGCGACCGAGTACTCCCTGCGGTTCATCTCTGTCGCGCTCTCCCTGCTCGCGGTGACACTCGCCTACCGGTTGGCGCGCGGACTGGCCGGCACTCGGGGGACGGCATTGGCGGCAGCGCTTGTCGTCGCCGTTCACCCGTGGTACGTCTGGCACGCCCAAGACGCGCGCATGTACAGCCTGCTGTTCCTCGCCGGCCTGGCCGCCACCCTAGCGCTCTTGCGCTGGTCTCAA